>MWBI01000177.1 GCA_002068945.1 Candidatus Omnitrophica bacterium ADurb.Bin314 | reverse complement strand
TCAGGCTCTGGGGGTGATCAGCGAAGAGACCGACGGGCTTGTTCGCCTTGTGAACGATCTGAATTTCCTCGTCAAAAGCGATTCCAAGCAGATGACGCTTCAGAAAAGACCCGTTTCGCTCGCGCATCTCCTGGAGCATGTGACAAGTCTTTATCGTGACCGTTGCCAGAAAGAGGGGATCGCCCTGGAATTTTGCCGGCCGCCCGAGATTGAAGTCCATGGCGATGATGTGTATCTCAAACGTCTTTTTATGAACCTGATGGATAATGCCGTCAAATTCACGGACCAGGGCGGAAAGATCAGGATTGAATGTTTTGTTCGTGACTGTTCTGCGATTGTCAAGATCACGGATACGGGTATCGGGATCGACGCGGAAACCCTGGCGCACATCGGGAAGCGGTTTTGCCGGTCAGATCAGGCCCGCTCCAAGGAGGGTGCCGGTCTTGGGCTCAGCATCGTTCACGCGATTTGTGCCGCTCACGAGGCCAGCATCCACTTCGATAGTTCTCCCGGTAAGGGAACCTCTGTTTCTGTAACACTTCCTCTCTGATTGAACCTCTCATCTGAACGTCCCATAACTACCTGAGTTTAAATTTTTTAACATGTTTTTAATCTTTTTTTAATGTGAGCCCTGCTAGATTATGATCAGGTAAGTAATTCAATGAAAAATAAAATCTGTAAATAGCCAAGATTATATTTTTAAAAAGGTAAAAAAAATGAAAATCAGTAGTCAGCTTTTGAAACCATACATCCAGAAAATGGAGTCGGAATGGGAACATTTATACCGCGAAGTTTGTTCCCATTCCAGTGAGGAGGCCTCAGAGATGAAGCCGACCATTGAGCAAAGAATGCGGCAGCTCGAGAAGTTTAGGACCTCCGCGATGTATTTCAGCGACGACGA
Organism: Candidatus Omnitrophica bacterium ADurb.Bin314; assembly: GCA_002068945.1. Lineage (GTDB taxonomy): Bacteria > Omnitrophota > Omnitrophia > Omnitrophales > Aquincolibacteriaceae > UBA1443. The sequence continues at coordinate 10,805 of MWBI01000177.1, read as the reverse complement.
GGTTGGACTTAAGCAATTCCCCGATCTTCGTCAGGCGTTGAGGCTTTTGAAGCTTGATCTTCGGACCACTCGCAGGCAATGGCGTCGGCATCTTGTGTCGAAGATCCGGACGCAAAAAAGACAGGAGAGGGCGAGGTATGCGGCTGACACTGCTGACTGAAGAAAATATCCTTACGGGCCTGAGCGCCGGAGACTTTGAAACAGCGCTTACCGCTCTTGTGCGTGCTTTGCCTGCGTGGCGAGTGGGACCTGAGGCTAAAAATCGCATCCTTGCGCAGCTGGTTTCCCGTGAGCGATTGGGAACCACGGCGACGGGCGGCGGGACGGCGTTCCCGCATTGTTTCTCTGCTGATATCGCTGAACCTGTCATGGTTTTCGGCGTCAGCCCGGACGGGATTCCGTATCCATCTCTTGACGGACATCCCGTCCATTTTGTTTTCATGCTGATCCTTCCCGAAAGAGAAGGGGCTGAGTCGACGAAGCGGTCTCTTCTTCAAAACGTTAGATGGGTCCTTTGCGACCGGTCCGTGAAAGAACGTTTGCGTTCGGCCGCGTCGGCCCGGGATGTGTTGGCGATACTGGCTCCGCATGCGCAATTTTCTCAGGCTTAAGGCGGCATTTTCCCGTAGTTGAAGTGTGTTTGAGGGACAAAAAGCCCTGGTCGACTTATGGTTGAAAGGCGGGGGGTCTGACAACCTGATCGACCAGGGTTTTTTTGCGCGTTTTCTTTTTGATCGGAACTGTTTTGCGTGGTTGAATCTTGAAAATGTGTTTTTAATGCTTGCTTTCGAAGCCCAAAAAAGTAATATACTTCCCGGTTTTGCTTCTTGATTTTTTTCAAGCTGAATCCGTTGTTCTGCAAAGGGATCGACCGGGTTTTATCGGAAGTACCGCGGTTCTTATTCCTGGAGATTGTGCGCCATTGTGTCCAGCCCGCCCCTTTGTTCGCCGGATTAACCAAAGGTCAGGTTTATGTCATTTCTAGCGCGTGAGGCCGTCCAGGAGCGTTTGCGCAAGCGCATCGAGGACGTTGTCAGCGGGTTTCGTCAGAATATCGGCATCATCGGCCCCGTCGGTGTCGGAAAGTCCTCGCTTTTCCGTGATTTTTTTCAATCGATCTCTCGCGATCACCGCCTTCTGCCCGTTTATATCAAAGGCGAGACCATCGACGGACGGCAATTGGCGGAGCAGTGGATGGGGGCGATCCTTTGCAGTGTCATGCTGGGACGCACGCTTAATATACCTGCTTCCCTCAATGCTGCGATCCTTGAAGCCGAGCCGATTATCCCCTCAACCGTCCAGGCGGTTAAACACATCCAGCGCTTGTTCCAGCAGGAAAAAAACTCCGCGGCGGTGCGCGAACTTTTCGGACTGCCGCTGATCCTTGCCCGGGAGACGGGAAAGCGGGTCGTGCTTATGATCGACGAGTTTCATGAGCTTGGAAAGCTGCCGGTCCCCGATGCTTTTGCGATCCTTGGAAAGCAGATTATGCCCGCGAAAGAGGTCTTGTATCTCGTGACGAGTTCCGCGAGGGATCGCGCCATCGAGATCTTCCGGGAGAAGCTTTCGCTTCTGTTCGGCAATTTTGAAGTGCTCGAGATTGCCCCCCTTGGGTTTGTTGAAGTGGAGCAGTATATTGCCGCTCGCATGCCGGCACATCGGTGGCCCCCCGCGCTCATTCGTTTTCTTTCTCATATGACCAACGGTGAACCGATCTATCTTGATCTCATTACTCAACGAATTGAAAGTCTGGAGGTGCGTGAGATCCCTCAGCCGGTCAGCGCGGTGGCCCTTATCGATGCCTTCTGTCAGGAACTTTTTGACCGGAGAGGGCGTATCGCTTTGCTTTTTGAACAGAGGCTTGAACGGTGCGTGGGTATCTCCAAGAATGGAGGGCCTTATCTTCGGGCCCTTGTGTCTCTCAGCCAAGGGCGGCACAAGCTAATACCGATCGCGGCGAGCGTCGGGGAAACGGTTGCCGAAACCACCAAGGTGCTGAAGCGCCTCGTCCTGGCGGGAATGGTTGTCAAGAGCGGATCCTTTTATCATCTTCCCGATTCGCTGTTCCGATTCTGGCTCCGCGAAGTTTATCTCAAACGCCATAGCCTGTTCTTGCCTGAGGACCGTTCGCTTCGCAAATCGCTTTTTGACAAGCTGAATGCGGCCTTCGACTCGTGCGAACGCAACCATCACTGCGATGTTGGTTCTCGCGTCGAGGCGCTTCTGAAAGAGTTCCGGAACGATACTGTCGAGTTCGGTCAGAAGAAGTTCCGTTGCCCGCAGTTTTCCGAGATATCGCTTCGGTCTCTTCCGAATGCCACCGTTTCGATCCTCGCGAAAGGAGGTCTCGGCCGCTGGCATTTTTTTGTGAGCGCCGAGTGGATCGGTGAAGCTGATATAGAAGCCATGATCCAGGTTGGGAAAGGGCACAGGAAGATCCGGAAGAGGATTCTGATTGCCCTGAACGGCATTGACGAGAACGCGAAACTGATCGCGCAGGAGTCCCGCATGCACCTTTGGGGCCTGCGGCATCTGAACGCCTTTATGGACTACTACGACCTCCCCAAGATCATCATCACCACGAGAACGAAAGCATATGACACGCAGGCAAAACAGGAAGGCTCTTCTATGGGCGCCGTGGCGCAAGGCGTACCTGCGCTCGAATCCCGCTGAGCGGAAAGGTTGTCTTTTTTGCCGTCTGATGCGGGACAAAAAAGACAAGAAGAATCTTGTCGTTCATCGTGCCTCCGCATTCACCCTGATCCTCAACCGGTTTCCCTATAACAACGGGCATGTGATGATTATTCCGAAGCGGCATATAGCCTGTGTCTCCGAGATGGACTCCCGGGAAAAGGCGGAGTTTTTTGATGTCCTGATCCTTGCGCAAGCCGCTCTTCAAAAAGCGCTCCGGCCGCACGGTTTCAACATCGGGATGAACCTTTCTGATGTTGCCGGCGCCGGCATCCCCGGCCACCTTCATTGGCATATCGTTCCGCGCTGGAAAGGGGATGTCAATTTTATGCCGGTTGTGGCAAATACGAAGGTGATTTCGGAATCCCTCGAATCGGTTTACGATGCCTTGCAGCTTGCGATCAGGAAAGGGCGCAAGGGGCCATGACGCCGGCGGATATGAGGACGGTAAAAACACGGGGACAAACGGCCAGGCTGCCGAAACGGATGCTGACGCCGATCGAGCGGTTCATGATTCCCAACCCGCAATGGCAAGAGGGGTACGAAGCCTTTTCCGCGCTGTTCGGAAAACCGGTGGGCTGGCTGGTCCTGCTGGATGACCGGGAGCAGCACCGTCTGATCCGGCTCGACCGGAAACAGAATTGCCCATTCTTCTGCAAGTCGGCGGAGAACGAGCGGCAATGTGAATCGTTTATCACGAAGTTCACGGATCAGCTTCTCCACAATGAGGAGATGATCGAAAAGCTCCCGCTTTTTTACCGGTGCGCATACGCGAAAAACTGTCTCGCGTTTCCGATCCGCTATCTCGGCGCCCTGAAGGGGTTTTTGTTCTTTGATTGCGTGAAATATCCGGAAAAGGACCTCAAAAAGAATCTGCAGCCGTTCTTCAGTTTCCTGTGCAGCCAGGTGGACCTCGCCTACAAGAATTTCGAACTGAATAATTTTTACGAGACCGTGCACCCCCGGGCTTTGGCGCTTACGACGATGCACTCGGTGCATCGCGTGATTAATTCCTCCCTCAGGCTCCGCGATCTGTTGCCGCGCATCGGCCGGTTGAGCGCGCAGATCTTGAAGGCCCAGGGATGTTCGATCATGCTTACGGATCCCGAGCGCCGGTATCTCAATCCTGTCTTCTCGTTCGGGAGCTTTCCGAAATTCCTCCATCGGCAAAGGGTCCGGATCGGCCACGGGATCGAAGGGCGCATTGCGGACACGGGTGAATTTTGTCTCCAGAAACGCTATATTGCCGTGCCGTTCATCGAAGACGATGTCGTCGGTGTCCTGGTTTTGTGGGACAAGGCGGACCGTCAGTCGTTCACTCGGACCGATCTCGAGATTCTCAAGTCGCTTTCGGAACAAGCGGTCGTGGCCATCAAGAATGCGCAGCTTTTCGAGCAAACCGAGGAACTGACGCTCGGCAGTATCAAGACGATCAACGAGCTTCTCGAACGCCATTTTGGCGAGAAGCGCAGCCACCTGGAAGTCGTCGGTCATATCGCTGTGGAAGTCGGAAAAAAACTGGAGTTGTCCGGCCAGGAGCTTGTTCATATCGAGCGGGCGATCTTGCTGCTCGATACCGGTCAGTTGGGTATGCCCGACCGCAGTTGGGAGAAAAAGGAAAAACTTTCGCAGCGCGACCTTGCACGGGTGCGGAGCATTCCGCTGCGCGGCGCGAGTCTTTTGAAATCGATGACATCGCTGAAGCCGATTATCCCGATCATCATGCACCATCATGAACGTTTCGATGGCCGGGGTTACCCCAAGGGGCTCAAGGGTGAGGAGATTCCGATCGGGGCGCGGATCGTGGCCGTGGTCGATGCCTTTATCGCGATGGTGTCCAAGCGACCTTATAAACCGCAGCTTTCGATCCAGGATGCGACGAAAGAAATCCGGAAACACAAGGGGTCACAGTTCGATCCGGAGGTGGTCGATGCGTTTCTGGCCACCATGAAGGAACCGCATATTATTGAAAAGATTAAGCAGTTCACGAGCAGCGAAGCCTGAAATGACGGCCGGGGGTGAATCGTGGCGAAGATCAAGATCGAAATCAGGAAGCCGCAGCAAATGATGACGAAGGAAACAGCCGCCGCTGTCGAAGGGGCGGGACTTGGGGATGAAAGGTCTTCCCCGTCCCCGTTTTTTGGTTTTTTGCTTTTGGTCACGTATGCGCTGTGCGGTGTGGCGATATGGTTTGCGGTCCAGGCATTTTTAAAAAAATGACGGCGAGCCGATGACTCTGCGATCCGGTCTTGAGCGTATTGCCGGGGTGATTGTGGCGGTTTGTGTACTGATGCCGGTCGTGTTCGCGGGCTGCTCGTCAGGGAATGATGACCGCTACCGGCAATTGAACCGTCAGCAGGCGATGACGATCGAAAGCCTGAATGCCGAGATCGTGCGGTTGAACCAGGAGATCGATGGTGCGATCAGCGCGCGTGCCAAACTCCGCGATGCCGCAGAACGTCTGGCGAAATATCTTGCGGAAGAGGTCCGGGCGGGGGATATGACCGTGAGCCTCGAGAACAAAGGCCTTGTTATCAGGATCCTCGAAAGCGCTCTGTTTGAGCCCGAGCGGATCGATATCCGTTCCGCGTCGGAACCCGCCCTTGATCGTATCGCGGACGTGCTGGGAGGGGACCTCAAGCGCCATCGGGTCATCGTGGAGGGACATCTCGATGATGCGCTTCCCGATGACAGTGGTTGGCGGTCCGGTTGGGAATACACTGCCTCGACTGCGGCCGAGGTGCTGCATTATTTTACCGATGTCCGCGGACTTGATCCGGGGCGCTTTACCGTTGCCTCCTGCGGCGAATTCCAGCGGATCGATCCCGGGGATACCGATGACGGGCGCGAGCGGAACCGACGGGTCGATGTTATCGTCACGAGCGATCTGATGGGAAAGGCGGCTTGAGATGAGGAACCTCAAGGCATTGGCCTTTGGGGTCATTTTTACGGGGAGTGTCGCCCTGTTGTCCGCCAGTCTTAATTATTTCGTGTTTTGCGAACTTCAAAAACGACTCGAGGTTCGTGTGACGGGCCGCTTTGTTCCGGCCGTTTTTGTGACGGCTTTCCGGGTCAAGAACGCGAGTTTTTCCTGGGAAGACAGGGTTCGCGTGGCCCGTGGCGAGATACGAATCGGGTATGATCCCTTGACCATCTTTTCTGAACAGGGGATCCGGATCGTGGCGGAGAATTCGGGCGCCGATATCGAACTCCTCGGCAGGTGGGCCGAGCAACAGGGGGTCGGAAGCGCCAAACTGGATTATCTCCATGCGGACATTACACTGGGACACCGCAAGGTAACGGCGATCCACGCCATCGAGGCGCGGTCTCCAAGTTTTCATTTTTCGATCAAGAATGCCGTCAAGTAAGTAACCCGAACCGATCCATCTGCCTGCGGATGAGAAATGCGTAAACGACTGGACGAACTTTTTTCGGATCTCCCCGTTCTGGACCGTGTCCACTGGGATCCCAGACGGAGCCTCACCAAAATCACGTCCGATTCCCGGACCGTTCAGCCGGGGGATGTGTTCGTCGCTTGCAAAGGGACCCGGATGGACGGACATGACTTTCTGGGGCAAGCGATCCATGACCGGGCTTCCGCGGTCGTTTATGAACGGGAGCCGGATGTGATCATCCCCCCGCACGTGACGGGGATCCGTGTCGCGGACACCCGGGCGGTTTTTGCGCTGCTTCTCAGACGTTTTTATGACTGTCCGGACCGCAAGATCAAGCTGGTCGGCGTGACAGGCACGAACGGGAAGACCACAACGGCCTATCTCATCTATCGCTTGCTGAGGGAGCGTTTCAAAGCCGCCTACCTCGGTACTTTGTGGTATGAACTCCCATCCGGCCGCAAGACCTCGATGAACACGACGCCCGGTTCCGAGACCCTTGTCCCGATGCTTGCGGATATGGTCAACGAGGGTGTCCAGTACTGCGTGATGGAATGTTCGTCCCACGCGATCGACCAGAAGCGCATCCATGGTCTCGAGTTCGAACTTGGCGTCTTCACGCAGCTCACGCAGGATCATCTCGACTATCATGGCAGCATGGAACATTATTTTCAGACGAAGCGGAGTTTTTTTGCCGGATCGCCTTCACCGCGCCACGTCCTCATCAACCGTGATTGTCCTTACGGCCGCCGCTTGATCGATGAATTCCCGTCGTTCCGTACCTTCAGTGTCGAGGCGGAGGCCGATTACTCGGTGAAAAATCTTCACATGTCGCTTCAGGGTTCGCGGTTCGATCTTTGTTTCCGGGGACAGGAGATTCCGTTCCGGATCCATTTGCCCATGCGCTACAACGTTTCTAACGCCCTCGCGGTACTCGGCGCACTCGACCTCCTCGGCAAATCAGCGCCGTTGGCTTTCGGGATCACGGAGTTCCGCGGTGTTTTCGAAGAAATCCCCGCGATCGCGGGACGCATGGAACGGGTTGGGACCAGCACCGATTTCACTGTTTTTGTCGATTATGCGCATACGCCGGATGCTTTTGAGCAGGTTCTCCGCCACGCCCGTCAGATGAAGCCGGGAAGGATCATTACGGTGTTTGGCTGCGGAGGGGATCGCGATAGCACCAAGCGTCCGCTCATGACGCAGAACGCCTGCAAGTATTCCGATATCGTGATCCTGACCTCTGACAATCCGCGGACGGAGGACCCTGAAGCGATCCTGCGCGATATGAGGAAGGGATTGCCGCACCCGTTGACGCCGGGGCTTGGCGTTTATGAAATTATTGACCGCACCGAGGCCATTGAAAAAGCGGTGTCGCTCGCCAGGACCGGGGATGCCGTATTCGTCCTCGGTAAAGGGCATGAGGATTATCAGATTCTCGGCGACAAAAAGATACCGTTCAGCGACCGCGCGACGGTCGAGGCCTCCATCCGAAAAAGCCGTGTTGCCTTATCCTGAAGCCGGCCGGGCGCTTGGTGTCCCGGTGGAATATTCCGATGCGGTCCCCGAGATCAGGAGTTTTTCCTTAGATACCCGCACCCTGAAGCCGGGTGAACTCTTTATCGCGCTAAAGGGCGAACGATCCGACGGGCATGCCCACGTTCCTGCGGCGTATGCGGCGGGCGCATCCGGAGTTCTGATCGATCGGGAACGGAAATCGGATGTCCTGGCGTTGTTAAAAAATGCCGGGCGCGTTGCGGCGAACCTTCTCGCGGTGCCGGAACCCGAGCGGGCGATGACGGATCTTGCGCGCTATTACCGGGGACAGCTTTCGCTCAGAGCGGTTAGTGTTACCGGAAGCTTCGGTAAAACGACGACCAAGGAGTTCCTTGTTTTTCTTTTACGCCGGAAATATTCCGCGCTCGCGACATCGGGGAATCTCAATAATCATCTCGGCGTTCCGATCATGATCTCGCGTCTGGAGCGTTCCCATGATGTTGCGGTCTTTGAGCTGGGCGCGAGTGGTATGGGTGAGATTTCTCATCTGGCCGGTCTGATCCGGCCGTCGGCCGCAGTGATCACAATGATCGGGCCGGCGCATCTGGAGGGTTTCGGCAGCCTTGAAAACATTTACCGCGCAAAGACCGAGGTTGTCCGGCATCTCCCGAAGAACGCCCCGGTCGTGATCTCCGACCAGGACCCGGAACTCGAACGGGTCCTGAGAGACAGCGGCAAGCGCATCGTGCGCGCGGGTCCCTCCGAGGGTGCTGACTGCCGACTGACCGATGTCAGGGCGGCGGACGGGCGGGTTTCTTTCAGGCTGAATGGTGTCGGGCCTTTTTCGTTTCCGGGGCACGCACCGTTCCTGGGCATGAACGCGGCGCTTGCGGCCGCGATGGCCTGCGAGTGGGGGGTCCCGCTCGCGGATATGCCCCGCGATTGGCGGGACGCCGGTTTCGCGACGGGTCGTTTCCGTGAGACGACGCTCGCGAACGGTATCCGGGTAATCGATGATAGTTACAACGCGAGTCCGCTCGCGTTCGCGGCGGCGGTTACGACATTCTCGAAGCTCCCCGCGACCGGTAAACGGATTCTTGTTTTTGCCGATATGCTGGAGCTGGGGGCGGAAGAACTCCGCTATCACCGGGAACTTGGCGAAAGAATCTCGGAACTTCCGATCGATCTCGCGTTTGCTTTCGGTGAAAGGGCCCGTGCCAGCATTGAGGCGATACGGGCCGCGGGTGTTCCTGTGAGTGCCAGACATTTTCCGGACGCAGAGACCCTTTCGGCAACGCTTGCGGAGATCGTTAGACCGGGTGACCTCGTTCTGTTTAAAGGATCGCGCGGGATGCGTGTCGAGAGGGTGCTGACCCGGATCAAAGAACTTGTTTTCAGTACAAGCCATTAGCCGATAAAGAGAGCCATGTTCTATTTCTTTCATCATCTGACCGACCTGTCGATTGTTTTTAACCTGTTCCGTTACATCACTTTCCGTTCCGCGGGCGCAAGCATCACGGCGTTTTTCCTTTGCCTCTGGTTCGGGCCGTCCTGTATCGCCTGGTTAAAGCGTTTGAAGGCCGTGACCGATCAGAAACGCGCGCATGCCGAGGCGATCCACGAGTTTTACAAGAACAAAAAGGATACGCCCATGATGGGGGGCATCCTGATTGTCGCGAGCGTGATCGCGTCTGTCCTGCTGTGGGGAAATCTGACGAACCGGTTCGTGTGGCTGATGGTTGTCGTCACGCTCTGGTTCGGTTTCGTGGGTTGCTTCGATGACTGGCTGAAGATGCGGCAAGGGAATGCCAGCGGGCTTAATTCGCTCGCCAAATTGTCCGGTCAGGTCCTGGTGGGGCTCGCAATCGGTGTCTATCTTTATTTCGATCCGTCCTTCAGCAAATGGCTGTATGTTCCGCTGCTCAAGAAGGCGGTGCTCTATCTGGGAATCTTTTTTATTCCTTTTGTGATCCTTGTGCTCGCCGGATCCTCGAACGCGCTGAACCTGACCGATGGTCTGGACGGACTCGCGATCGGCTGCACGATGTTCACCACGACGGCGTTCGCGGTTATCGCGTATGTGACGGGACATGCGGATTTCGCGTCGTATCTCCAGATTCAATACCTGCCGGAGGCCGGGGAACTCACGGTCTTTTGTGCGGCGCTCGCGGGCGCGAGCGCGGGATTCCTCTGGTTCAATTCGTATCCGGCCGAGGTTTTCATGGGGGATACCGGTTCGCTTTCGATCGGGGGCGCGATCGGGACGATCGCCGTGCTCACAAAAAAAGAGATCGTGCTTGTGATAATCGGCGGTGTGTTCGTCTGGGAGGCTCTGAGCGTGATCCTTCAGGTCGCCAGCCTCAAGCTTGCGAAAAAGCGGATCTTCCTGATGTCTCCTTTTCACCATCATCTGCAACGCAAGGGATGGCCCGAATCCAAGATCACGGTTCGCCTCTGGATTATCGCCTTTATTCTGGCGATTGTCGGTCTGAGTTCGCTCAAGGTGCGCTGATTATGGAAACAAAAAAGAACGTCGCGATTCTCGGTCTGAAAGATTCCGGTTACCATAGCGCCCTTTGCCTGGCCGGGCGCGGCTATCGTGTTTTCGCGTCCGATCTTTCAAAGGAGGAAGATGTTCAAAAGCACGCGGAGACGCTCGCGGCGCAAGGGATCGATTCTGAATTCGGCCGACACTCCTTTGAGCGCATTCTGTCGCAGGACTGGTTCCTGGTCTCCCCCGGGATACCGCCGTCATCGGAAATTTACAGAAAAGTGCAAGCCACCGGAAAACCGGTGCATAGTGAGATCGAAGTGGCCAGCTGGTTCTCAAAAGCGGAAAAGGTCGTCGCCGTGACCGGCTCATGCGGCAAGACGACGACGGCGACGCTCCTCGCCCGGATGATCGAAGCCTCGGGACGGAAAGCGGTGCTTTGCGGGAATATCGGAAATCCCTGGATCGGGGAAATCAGCGGGATCGACGATAGCACCACGGTGGTGGTGGAATTGAGCTCTTTTCAGCTGATGCACTGCTCGACCTTTGCGCCCGATCACGGTCTTCTTCTGAATATCTATCCGAATCATATGGATTGGCACGCGGACATGCGTGAGTATGCGGAGGCCAAGCTGAATATCTTCCGGCGGATGAAAAGCACGGGGACCATGATCTGTCGCAAGGAAGACGAATCGGGGATCTTTCCGGATTTTAAATGTTCCGCGCGGCGGGTG
>MWBI01000176.1 GCA_002068945.1 Candidatus Omnitrophica bacterium ADurb.Bin314 | reverse complement strand
ACGCACCCGCCCGCCGGTCTTGGCGTCCGGTTTTGTGCTCATGGCCGCGGCCTGTTTTGCGGGGATCATCCTGATCCGCTTCAGCCGGTCTGTGCTGGGGATCGTCCCCGGTGCTTTGCCGGACCTTCTGCCCGCACTTCTCTATTCTTTCGCGACGATCGGTCCCGTTTGCTTCCTGCTCGGGATGCAATTCTCGGGGCTCGCGAAGATGTCTGTGGGAACGGAGGAGCCGGACGCCGGAGGGGTCCTCGGGCGGGGATATCTTTTTGAATCGCTCGGGTTCATGGCCGGGGGAATCCTGTTCAGCCTTTTCTTTGTCCGTTTAAACGTGTTCTACGCGATGAGCGTGATCGCGGCCCTGAACTTCGGGACCGCGGCGATGCTGGCGTTTCCAGGGAACATCAAAAAAACCGCTGTGGCTTTTTTGATGGCTCTCGCCGCGGTGACCGTCATGGGTCTGTTCGCGGACCGGCTGGATCTTGCCACGGCGGCATTGCGATTTCCGTCTGAAAAGCTGGAGATCACGCGCAATACGGTCCACGGGAATATTTCCGTCACGTCTTCCGGAGCCCAGCGCAATTTTTACCAGAACGGCGCGCTTACCGGGGCTGACCGGGAGGATCTTGCGAGTGAACTCCTCGTTCATTTTCCCCTGCTCGCGCATCCTTCGCCGGGCCGCGTGCTGATCTTCGGAACGGGATTCAACGGTCCGGTCCGGGAGGCCTTGAAGCACCGCCCCCGGGAGATCGTTTCCGTGGATATCGATCCCGAACTGGTGAGGATCGCGAAAGGACGGTTGCCCCGGGACCTTGAAAAGAGCCTTGAGGATCCCGCGGTGCTTCTTGCGAGCGGCGATCCGAGGGCATACCTCTCGTCCGTCCGGGGGACTGGCGATGTGGTGCTGTTGAACTTTCCGGACCCTTCCTCGGTGCTTGTGAACCGGAACTTCACGCTGGAATTTTTCCGTTCGGTCCGCGACCGTCTGGCACCGGACGGTATTTTCGCTCTGAAACTGGATTTCGCGCCGAATTACATCAGCCGCGAGCTGGAACGCCTCGGAAGTTCCGTTTATGCGACGCTCCGGCAGGTATTCCCGTCGGTCGTGGTCCTTCCGGAAGATACCGCGTATTTTCTCGCATCACCGCGGGAGGGTTGGGTGCCGGACGCTGATGATATGGCCGAGCGGTTCATGGCGCGAGGCCTGCGAACGGAGTTTGTGACCCCCTCGCTGGTTCGCGACCGGCTCACCAACGACCGCGTCCAGCAGGTCGTAACGATTTTCAGGAATTCGGTGTACAAAGTCAAGAACACGGATTTCCGGCCGCGGGCCTGCTATTTCGCCCTGATGCGATGGCTGAGCCGGTTCCGCCCCGCTGCCTCCCAGGCGCTGCTGAGGGTCTCGGATCTCCCGTTCGGCCTTGTCGCCGCCGTATTCCTGATTTTGTTTCACCTTCCATTCGCGGGAGGGAGCGATGATCCCGCCCAAAGGTACCGGAAACTCGGTTGCCGGGCGATGAGTGTGACCGGGTTCTCGGTCATGGCCTTCGAGGTGGCATTGATCTACCTCTTTCAGGTGGCTTTCGGGGACCTCTATTACAGGATCGCCTGGCTGATCGCGGCGTTCATGGCGGGAACGGGACTCGGGGCTTTCCTCGCGATCCGGATGCCTTCCGTCTTGTCACGGCGTTGGGTGGCGTTCCTGCACCTTGCGGCAGTCATTTTTTACGGCGCGCTTGCGTTCGCGGTTCACCGGATCTCGGGTCCCGGATCTTTTTTTGAGTTCGCGCACGGGACGGTGTTCTACGCTCTTGCGTTGCTGAGCGGAGGGTTGGCCGGCCTGGAATTCCCTTGTGCGTGCCGACTCTATCTCGGGGAGGGGAGTGGAGAAGGGCTCGGAAAAATCTATGCCGCGGACCTGCTCGGTTCCTGCCTGGGAGCTCTCCTGACCGCCGGGTTCCTGATCCCCGTTTGGGGATTGCCGCGGACCCTGATGTTGATCGCCTTGCTGAACAGCCTGGTGCTACTCTTTTTTCCCTTCGGGAAAGACCTGCGCCGTAAAAACATATAGATCGACCGAAGGATCCTTCCAGCAGTTCCGCGGGAGCCCGGCTTTTTGACTGCAAAGTTCGCTTAAAAACTCTTCCTTGCTCCATCCGGTTTCGGTCGCGACCTGAGGCAGGAAAACACCCTGATGGAAGAACCCCTTTCTTACTTCGACACCGTGTTTGCCGGGGATGATCTCATCGGCATTCGGGACCTTCCGGAGCGGGCTCAGGACCGAGATCTCATAATCAAGCCGGTCGAGCTCTTCGGGCGTGACCGGAGGGAATCTCGGGTCACGGGTTGCCGCGGCAACGGCCATCTGCTGGATGACGGTGAAAAGCGGGATGCCGGGTTCAAAACGGCCGATGCAGCCACGCAGTTGACCGTCCTCTTTCAGGGTCACAAAAGCACCGAGTGGTTGTTCGAGGCCTTTCAGCGTCGGCGTGTAAGGCGGGATATTGCGGGTCCGGACGTAACTTTCCACGGTTGTTTTCGCGAGCCTGAGAAGCTCCGCCTGCTCAGCGTCGGTCAGGCTATGTTCTCCCTCTGCGGCAATACCCGGTATTGATGCGGGTGCCTGGCCGGGTTTCACAAATGCGACCGCCGAATAACCGACCACGCGTTGTTTGTCGCCCGCCGTGTCCCCGGAGTTGGCGTATTTCAGCAGCCGGATATCGTTCACGCCTTCCCTGGCTGCCACCATCATGGCGGTCCGGACGCCGCTGATGCCGCAGAGGAAGGTTTCCGCGTTCGGTATTCCGGAGGCCTCGAGTTCCGCGATCTGAGCGTCAAGAGCCTCAGGTTTACCGGTCAGGATCGCCTCGTCCGTCTTCCGGTCGGCTTCGCTCGCCGCGTCGTAGGGCGGATAGTGCGACATGTCGGAACTGGCGACGATCAGGGTCCTGTCGTCCACGATCTTTGCAAGGGCATCGGCGAGCGTCCGGGAGAGCGCGGGATCGTCGGTCCCGAAAAGGAGAGGGACGATCTTGAAGTTCTTGAGCGTTCTCTGCAGGAAAGGGAGTTGAACCTCAAGCACATGGTCTCCCTCGTGAATGTCCGGGCGATCCATAATCCCCGGGTTCGCGGCAAGGAGCTTGGCCGTTTTATCGGAATCGATCTCGATTGGCCCGAGCGGCGTTTCGAAACTTCCGTTCCCGTAGACGGCGATGCCGTTGAAGCCCTGGCGATGGCTGTTACACATGAGGATGACGGTCTGAATGTCCTGCCTCGCGATGGTCTTGTAAGCGTGCGCCGCGACCGGACCGGAATAGACATAGCCTGCGTGCGGTACGAGGATCGCCTTGACGCTTCCCGCGATCGGAGGCGGGTTCGCCCGACGCAACAGCTCGTCC
>MWBI01000175.1 GCA_002068945.1 Candidatus Omnitrophica bacterium ADurb.Bin314 | reverse complement strand
TTTGATTGCTGGTTCGGGGCCGATGGAGCGGGCGTACCGGGCGATGAAGAAAAGCGAGCGGATTTTTTTTCTGGGTGCTGTGAAGGATGAGGAGCTTCGAACGCTTTACGGCGGGGCCCGTGCGCTCATTTTTCCGGCCGAGGAAGATTTCGGGATCGTGCCGGTGGAGGCGCAATCCTGTGGGACTCCCGTTATTGCGTTCGGGCGGGGCGGTTCGCTCGAGACGGTCAAGACCGGAGTTTTTTTTGATGAGCAGACGACCGATTCCCTGGAAGACGCGATCTTGCGATTTGAGACCCACGAGCCGGATCCGGTCTTGACCCGGGAACGCATAGAATCGTTTGGAAGAAACGCGTTTTTGGATAAAATAAGGCAGATTGTTCATTCCCGTTACCTTCACACACGGAAGAGCTTATGAGAAGCGCGTATTCACGCAAGAGAATTCTGGGGGTCGTCCTGGTCGATGTCGCCATGATCATCCTGAGTTTTCTCGTGGCCTACTTTGTCCGTTTTTCGTGGATCCTGCCGACGGATCGCGGGGTCCCCGGGATTCTGGCGTATTCCCACGTGCTCTTTGTGATCGTTCCGGTTTTTCTCTGGTTTTTCAGGGAGGCCCGGCTGTACGAGCCGGCGCGGCACGTCCGGCGGATTGAAGAGATCTTTCTCGTGATTAAATCCGTGACGTACGCGGTCATCGTGCTGACGGCCGCCACGTTTTTTTATCGTGACTATACGTACTCGCGGCTGGGGCTTTTGATTCTCTGGTTTTTCGCGTGTGCGCTGATTAGCGCCGGACGTTATGGAGTGATCCAGTGGGAGTACGTGCGCAGGCGGCAGAAAAAAGACATCACGGAGGTTCTCATTATCGGAGCGGGGCAAAACGCTCATAGGCTTATTCGATGGGCGAAGAATAACCCTCATTACGGACTTGAGGTTGTGGGGGTTCTGGCGCGGGACCCGGCGAATATCGGCAAGCACTTGGAGGATGTGCCGATCGTGGGATTGGCGGCGGAGTGGGAGGCCTGGATCGACAAGTTACAGCCGGGCCGAGTGGTCCTTCTCGATCCCGATTTTTCCCGTGAAACGGTCACGGAACTGGTGGTCACGTGCGAGGACCGGATGATCGAATTTAAAATTGGCGCGGACACCCACGGATTGATCGCGCGGAATGTGGGCGTGGAGTACATCAGCAATATTCCGCTCCTCGGGTTCAAGCCGCTTCCGCTGGATGATCCGTGGAACCGGTTTGTGAAACGTTCCTTTGATCTTGTCCTCGCGACCGTCGCCGGGATTGTGTTTCTTCCGTTCGGGGCGGGAATCGCCGCGCTGATCAAGATGACGGATCGGGGGCCGGTTTTTTACCGGCAGGAGAGGATCGGACGTGACGGAAAAACGTTTGGCCTTTTGAAGTTTCGCACGATGAAAGTCGATGCCGAAAAAGAGACGGGGCCGGTGTGGGCGAAAAAAAATGACGAGCGCAGAACCCGCTTCGGGGAATTTCTCCGGCGCACCAATCTCGACGAGGTCCCGCAGCTTTGGAACATTATCCGGGGTGACATGAGTCTGGTCGGACCCCGTCCGGAGCGCCCGCACTTCGTCAATCAGTTCCGGGAAGTTGTTCCGCGGTACATGGCCCGTCACAAAATTAAATCCGGGCTCACGGGCTGGGCGCAGGTGCACGGTCTTCGGGGCGACACGTCCATTCACGACCGCGTCAAATATGACCTTTATTACACGGAAAACTGGTCGTTACTGCTCGACATTGAAATCATGGTGATGACCCTCTTTGCTTTTAAAAACGCGTATTAACAAAAACCGGAAAATAAAAAACGGGGAGCGAACACGGATCGGTTTTTCACGGCTTCTCTCCCGCACAGGAAACTAATTTATGGAAAAAGCGCCTGTTTCGATTGCCATTATTGCCAAAAACGAGGAAAAACGTCTTCCTGAATGCCTCGCGAGCGCCGCGTTCGCGGCCGAGATCATCGTGCTCGATGACATGAGCACGGACCGCACGGTCGAAATCGCGGAACAGGCCGGCGCCAAAGTGTTCCAGCGGGCGATGGATATCGAGGGTCGTCACCGCAATTACGCCTACAGTCTCGCGACCCAGCCGTGGGTCTTTTCACTCGACGCCGACGAGCGGATCACTCCGGAGCTCGCTCGTGAGATCGCCGAAGTCGTAAATCGCCCGACCGACCCGAACACCTGCTATTGCATGCCCGTGAAAACTTTCATCGGGACGGACTGGATCAAGGGCGGCGGTTACTATCCAGCCCCGAAAACCCGGCTGTTCAAAAAAGGACAGTTCCGGTACGAGGAGGCCCGTGTTCACCCGCGCATGATCTATGAAGGCACCTGCGGTTCTCTCAAGGGGGATTTGCTTCACTATTCCAGCCCGAGCTGGGAGACGTGGCTCGCCAAGTTTAATCGCGAGACCGGCCTCGAGGCCGAAAAATGGATCAAGGACGGACGAAAGGTCGGGCCCTGGCGCGTTCTCCGGAAAGCCGCCAGTCGTTTTCTCAAATATTATTTCCAAAAGGACGGGATCAAAAATGGCTACACCGGTTTCTTCATGTCGTTCATGCACTCCACTTACCAGATCATCACCTATGCGAAATACCGCGAACTTAAAGCCAAAAACGCGGCAAAGTAATTTGCCGCTCACGAAACTGCCGTACTTCGACATCAAGCGTCAGCATGAGCCGATGCAAGGCGAGGTCATGGCCGCGCTCGAAAAGGTTTACGCGAGCGGCGCCTATATCCTCGGCCCCGCGCTCAAGGATTTTGAGTGTCAATACGCGAGGTATGTCGGGACCCCATATGCCGCGGGAGCGTTTACATTTACGGCGACCGCGCTCGCCCCCCTCCATCTGGGGGCCGTTCCGGTGTTCGCGGATGTGGATCCGATTTCGTTCACGCTAGATCCTCAATCCCTTCAAAAGGCTCTTTCGCGGAAAACTCGGGCCGTGATCCCGGTCCACCTTTTTGGACAATGCGCGGACATGGACGCGATTGGGCGGATCGCGAAATCCCATCGTATCAAAGTGATCGAAGACGCTTGCCAGGCGCACGGCGCGATGTGGAACGGGAAAAAGGCCGGCTCTCTGGGGGACGCCGGAGCTTTCAGTTTTTACCCGACCAAAAATCTCGGCGGGATCGGGGACGGGGGAATAGTGACGACCTCAAACGAAAGAATGTACCGGCGGATTCTCCAGTATCGCAATCTCGGAAAAAGCCTTTCGAACGCGATGGTTCACGATGAAGTCGGGTGGACGAGCCGGCTGGACAGTCTCCAAGCGGCGTTTCTTTCGATCAAGCTGGGCCGTCTTGATGCCCTGAACGAGACGCGGCGCACCCTGGCCAAGAGATTTGAGGAAAAACTCAGCCCAACCCCGGTTATTTCTCCCGGGCAGGTGGCAGGCGCTCAGCATGTTTACCACATTTATGTCGTGCGTGTCCCGGATGGGCAACGCGACGCGCTTAAGGAGTATTTGGCGCAGGAAGGGATTCCGTCGATGGTTCATTACGAGATTCCCGTGCATCGTCAGCCTATCATGAGGCGCCACAAAACGCGCAAAGTCCCGCTCCCGGTGACCGAAAAACTCAAAAAAGAGGTTCTGACGCTTCCGTTTTATCCCGGCATGACGGAGTCCGAAGTGGACCTTGTCGCGACCGCGATCAAAAAATTTTATCGATAATTCAAACAGCGTCATATCACAGAAACCGTCGTGCTGAGCGAAGCGTCTTGGGGAAAGAGAGATCCTTCACTTCGTTCAGGATGGCGTGGGTTGGGGACACGACGCAGGATGAGGAGTGGC
>MWBI01000174.1 GCA_002068945.1 Candidatus Omnitrophica bacterium ADurb.Bin314 | reverse complement strand
CAGGGCTTGCTCCTGATGATCCCGAATATGTACAAGATCGCGGGGGAACTCATCCCGATGGTAATGCACGTAACGGCGCGGTCGCTGGCCTGTCAGGCGCTTTCGATCTTCGGTGACCATTCCGACGTCATGGCGGTCCGCCAGACAGGGTACGCAATGCTCGCGTCGCAGTCGGTCCAGGAAGCGATGGACTTCGCGATGATCGCGCAAACTGCGACCCTCGAATCCCGCATACCTTTTCTTCATTTTTTCGATGGTTTTCGCACCTCTCATGAAGTCCAGAAGATCAACGTCCTCTCCGAGGACCAGATCCGTTCGATGGTGGATATAAAGAAGGTCATGGAACACCGCTCCCGCGGTCTTTCGCCGGAGAATCCCGTGATCCGGGGGACCGCGCAGAACCCTGACATCTATTTCCAGGCCCGCGAGACGGTCAATGGTTTCTACGCGGCGTGCCCCGATATCGTCCAGAAGGCGATGGACAAGTTCGCGAAGGTCTCGGGCCGTCAATACAGCCTGTTCCAGTACACGGGACCGAAGGACGCGGAGCAGGTCATCGTTATTATGGCTTCCGGTGTCGAGGTCGTTGAAGAGACCGTCAAGGCCATGAGCGCCAACGGCGCGAAGGTCGGATGCCTCAAGGTATCACTGTACCGTCCCTTCGACGTCAAACGTTTCGTCAGCCTCCTTCCCGAAACCACGAAAAACCTCATCGTTCTCGACCGCACCAAGGAACCCGGTTCCATCGGCGAGCCTCTTTTTCAGGATGTCGTGGCCGCCCTCCAGGAGGCCTCGCAGAACGGCTGGTCCGGGTTCAGGCAGACCCCCAGGGTCTTCGGCGGCCGCTACGGCCTTTCTTCCAAGGAGTTCACGCCCGCGATGGTGAAGGGGATCTTTGATTTCTTCGCTTCGGGCAAGTCAAAACACGGTTTCACGATCGGCATCAACGACGACGTGACGCACCTGAGTCTCCCGTACGATCCTTCCTATTCGATCGAATCGGACAAGGTCGTGCGCGCGATGTTCTACGGTCTCGGCGCGGACGGGACGGTTGGGGCAAACAAGAACTCCATCAAGATCATCGGTGAAAATACGGACAATTACGCGCAGGGGTTCTTTGTCTACGACTCCAAGAAATCCGGCGCGATCACGGTGTCGCATCTCCGCTTTGGTCCGGAACCGATTCGCTCGCCGTACCTGATCAGCAGCGCGGATTTCATCGCCTGCCACCAGACGGTCTTCCTCGAGAAGTACGATATGCTCCGTAACGCCAAACCCGGCGCGACGTTCCTGCTGAACGTGCCGTGGGAGGCGGACAAGGTGTGGGAGAATATCCCGCTCGAGGTCCAGAAGGCGATCATCGAGAAAAAACTGAAGTTCTACGTGATCGACGCCTACAAGGTCGCGGCGGACAGCGGGATGGGGATGAGGATCAACACCATCATGCAGGTCTGCTTCTTCGCGATATCCGGCGTTCTCCCGCGCGAGCAGGCTATCGGGGAGATCAAGAAGTCGATCCAGAAGACCTACGGCAAAAAGGGCGAAGAGGTTGTGAAACGGAATCTGCAGGCTGTGGATATGACGCTTGCGCACCTTCATGAGGTCAAGGTTCCCGCGACGGCGGACAGCAAGGTCCGTAAACTGCCGCCCGTGACGCCGGATGCGCCGAAGTTCGTCAAGGAAGTCCTCGGAACGATCGTCGAGGGACGCGGAGACGACCTTCCCGTGAGCGCGTTCCCGGTGGACGGAACGTATCCGACCGCGACGACGCAGTACGAAAAACGCAACATCGCGCTCGAGATTCCCGTGTGGGATCCCGAGGTTTGCATCCAGTGCGGAAAATGCAACATCGTCTGTCCTCACGCGGTCATCCGCATGAAGGTCTACGATCCGAAACACCTCGAGAACGCCCCTCAGGGGTTCAAGTCGGCGGACGCGAAGATGCCTGCCTTCAAGGGGCAGAAGTTCACGATCCAGGTGGCCCCGGAGGATTGTACCGGTTGCGGTGTCTGTGTCGAGACCTGCCCGGCCAAGAGCAAAACGGACCCGTCGAAGAAGGCGATCAATATGCAGCCGCAGATTCCTCTCCGCGAGGCCGAAAGGCCCAGGTGGGCGCATTTTCTTTCCCTGCCGGAGTTCGACCGGACGAAACTGAATCCGGCGATGATCAACCAGCAGCAGGTCATGCGTCCCTTGTTCGAGTTTTCGGGCGCTTGCGGCGGTTGCGGCGAAACGCCGTACGTGAAGCTCATTTCACAGCTTTTCGGTGACCGCGCGGTAATCGCGAACGCCACCGGCTGTTCGTCGATCTACGGCGGCAACATGCCGACGACCCCGTGGGCCAAGGACGCGAACGGCCGCGGTCCCGCGTGGGCGAACTCGCTTTTTGAGGATAACGCCGAGTTCGGGTTCGGTTTCCGCATGGCGATCGACAAACAGAAGGAATTCGCGGGCGAACTTCTCAAGAAGCTCGAAACGAAGATCGGCGCGGATCTGGTCGGCGCCCTGCTCGGCGCTTCCCAGAAGACCGAGGCCGAGATCCAGGCGCAGCGCGAACGCGTGGCCGATCTCAAGAAAAAGCTTTCGGGCCTTTCGTCTGATCCCGACGTCGCGCAGCTCCTTTCGCTTGCCGACACGCTCGTCAAAAAGAGCGTCTGGATCATGGGCGGTGACGGATGGGCCTACGACATCGGTTTCGGCGGTCTCGATCACGTGATCGCATCCGGGAAGAACGTGAACATCCTCGTGCTCGATACCGAGGTGTACTCGAACACCGGCGGTCAGATGTCGAAGTCGACGCCGCGCTCCGCGGTTGCGAAATTCGCGATGGGCGGGAAATTGACCGGGAAGAAGAATCTCGGTTTGATCGCGATGACCTACGGCAATGTCTACGTCGCATCGATCGCGATGGGCGCGAACGACCAGCAGGCGCTGAAGGCGATCCTGGAGGCCGAAGCTTATGACGGTCCGTCGATCATTATCGCGTACAGCCACTGTATCGCGCACGGCATTAACATGACCAAAGGCATGAACGAGCAGAAGGCCGCGGTCGCTTCGGGGCAGTGGGTGCTCTACCGGTTCGATCCCTCCAGGATCGAGAAGGGGGAGAATCCGCTCACGCTCGATTCGAAGACGCCGACGATACCCGTGGAGCAGTTCCTGATGGCGGAAAACCGCTTCAAGATGCTCGCGAAGAGCAAGCCGGAACACGCGAAGGAACTTTTCAAGCTTGCCCAGAAGGATGTGGATTTCCGCTGGAAGTTATACGAATACCTCGCGGCGGGAAAGTCCCAGCCTGAACTCCCGAAGGCGGCTTAATTTCAACCGAGATCAACGATCATTGAACCGATGAAGGAACTCCGATGAGCCAAGACGCGACCGCAAATGTATCCCGAAAAAAAGATCTCAAGGCACTGTTTGAGCCGCAGACCATCGCCGTGGTCGGGTCCTCCCGACGCCCGGACGCTGTGGGACATGCCATCCTGAGGAATCTTTTAAGTACAGGGTACAAGGGGAAACTCTATCCGGTGAACCCGAAGGCGGACGAGATTCTTGGTGTCAAATGTTGCCAGACGGTGGCGGATATCCCGGGGCTGATCGATCTGGCCATTTTCATCATCCCGAGCGCGGGTGTTCCGGCCGAGCTCGAAGCCTGCGCGCGGAAAGGCGCCAAGGCCGCAATCATCATCTCTGCGGGGTTCCG
Organism: Candidatus Omnitrophica bacterium ADurb.Bin314; assembly: GCA_002068945.1. GTDB lineage: Bacteria > Omnitrophota > Omnitrophia > Omnitrophales > Aquincolibacteriaceae > UBA1443. The sequence continues at coordinate 11,341 of MWBI01000174.1, read as the reverse complement.
CGAGATTGGTGCCGAGGGACTCAAGCTTGAAAATGAGGTCCGTCGCATCGCCGACCAGTACGGGATTTCGGTGCTCGGGCCGAACTGCCTCGGGCTGATCAATAATGATCCCGCGTTCAGTATGAACGCAAGTTTTGCGGGCACGATCCCGAATCCCGGCAATGTCGCTTTCGTTTCCCAGAGCGGCGCGCTCGGAACGGCCCTGCTCGATTACGCGCACGGGAAGAACATCGGGTTCTCGAAGTTCGTGAGTCTCGGCAACAAGGTCGGGGTGACCGAACTCGAGGTCCTGAGCTATCTCAAGGATGATCCGAAGACCGGTGTCATCATCATGTATCTCGAGGATATCGTGAAGGGCTACGAGTTCATCGAAATGGCGCGGGAGATCACCGGCGAGATCGCGAAGACCAAGCCGATCCTTGTTATCAAGTCCGGCCGCACGAGCGAAGGCGCCAAGGCGGCGAGTTCGCACACGGGGTCCATGATGGGCTCGGACAAGGTCTATGATGCCGTGTTTACGCAGTCGGGTGTGATGCGCATGGATTCCGCGCTCGAGATGTTCGGCCTCGCGACCGTCTTCGCGAATCAGCCGCTCCTGAAAGGGAACCGGATCGCGATCGTCACGAACGCGGGCGGTCCCGGTATCATGGCGACGGACGCCTGCGTGAGGGCGGGTCTCAAGATGGCCGAAATGAGCCCTCTCACGGTGGCCAAACTGAAGGAAAAACTGCCGCCAACCTCGAACTTCTCCAATCCCATCGACATAATCGGTGACGCTCAGCACGATCGCTATGAACACGCGCTCCGGACCGTCATTGCCGAGCCGAATGTCGATGGCGTGCTGGTGCTTCTGACCCCGCAGGCGATGACCGAAGCGGAGGCGACGGCCAGGGTGATCGTGGATCTTGACAAGGAATCTGACAAGACGATCGTGACCTGCTTCATGGGCCATGCGGACGTCGAGGCCGGCGTGAAGGTTCTCAGGGAACACAACATCCCGCACTATCATTTTCCGGAAGAGGCCGCGGAGGCGCTTGTCGCGGTGGATCGCTATCAGCAGTGGCTGAATCGTCCGCGCACCGGCGTTAAACATTATGAGTGCGACCGGGACCGGGCTAACAGAGCGATCCAGGGCGCCGCGAAAGCGGGACGGAAATTCCTTCCCATCAACGAATCGATGGAGGTGTTCAGCGCCTATAATTTCCCGGTTATCCCATGGGCCTTCGTGCAGACCCAGGAAGATGCCCTGGAGTCAGCCGCCAGGATCGGCTTCCCGGTCGTCATGAAGGTCGTGTCTCAGCAGATCGTCCACAAGGTCGATGTCGGCGGTGTCCGTTTGAATCTGAATTCGGCCGAGGATGTCAAGGCCGCGTTCCGCGATATTATGGCGGTCGGGGATCGGCTCAAAGCCAAGGTCGACGGTGTGTTCATGCAACGCATGGCTCCGAAAGGACGGGAGGTCATTCTCGGAATGAAGCGCGACCCGCATTTCGGTCCGATCCTCATGTTTGGTCTCGGCGGCATCTATGTCGAGGCGCTCAAAGACGTGACCTTCCGTCTCGCGCCGATCCGTGAACTCAGCGCGCACAATATGGTGCGCGACATCCGGGCCATCAAGCTGCTCGAAGGCGTCCGCGGCGAACCGCGGGCGGATTTCGCGGCGATGGAGGACTGCCTCAAACGGCTTTCGCAGCTCGCCTGCGATCTTCCCGAGATCGATGAAATTGACATCAATCCGCTCATGGTCTATGCCGAGGGCAAAGGCGCCGGCGTGATTGATGCCCGTATTATTCTGAAATAACTTCCCGTCCCGGGGTATTTATGGGTGAGATTGAAAAACTCAAATCATTCATTGATACGATCCAGTATCGCGAAAAACATTTACAGGGTATCGATCCCCAAAAAGGGCGCTTTCCTTTTCTCACCATCTCGCGTGAGACCGGTGCCGGCGGGCATAATCTCGCGGAAAAAATCCTTGAGCTGATTCAGAAAGAAAATGACAGCGCTTTTTCTCAAGGGTGGCAAATCTGCGATCAGGAGCTTTGCCAGACGGTCGCCCAGGACCCCCATCTGAATATCTCCCCGGAAGCCATGCTTGTGTCCGAGTACCGGTCGGCCGTTGAAGACATGATCTCCCAGTTTATCACGGGGGAGAGCGCCCAGGAGAAAGTGATCCGCCGGATGTTCTCGCTCATCCGGGACCTCGCGTTGTACGGAAAATCGATTATCATCGGCCGCGGTTCCACATGTCTGACGCAGGACCTTCCGCTTGGTGTTCACGTCCGCCTTGTCGCGTCGCATTCGTCGCGAATCTCTCTCATGATGAAGGCCCACGGCAAGGACGAAACCTGGGCGCGCGCGAAGATCGCCGAGCAGGACAAGGCGAAGGCCGCGCTCGTGAAGGATTTTTTCCATAAAGATGTTTACGACCCGCTCCATTATGACGCCGTCTGGAACACGGATCGCGTTTCGATCGACGAAATCGCGTGCGTCACGCTGCATTTGATCAAGAAAAAATTCGAACCCGCGAAATAATCCTCGCGAAAAATCCGTCTCTTTTTTTCATCCGTCAAGTCCTAAATCTCATTTAAAAAAAATCCATAAATCACATTGACACCCTTTGAATATTTGTTAGCTTATCCCCCACCTGTTGTGGGGCGGCAATTGTTAACTACAATATCTGGCGATAGTGCCGATATGTTTCACTGAAGGGAGAACGAGCATGGCGACCGGGTACCAGTCGAAAAAGATCACCAATATTCGCAAGCGCGACGGCTCTATCGTACCGTTCAACGGTGCCGAGATTTATGACGCCATCCTCAAGGCCGGACAGGCCACGGGCGAATATGACGGCTCGGAAGCCCAGATCCTGACCTACTCCGTTATCAAGGTCATCGATAACCGCTACGACCGCGGATTCCTCGATATCGAAACGATCCAGGATATCGTTGAGCAGGTTCTCATCACGTCGAATCATCTCAAGACCGCCCGCGCCTACATCGTCTACCGCGAACAGCGCAAGAAACTCCGCGGTGACAAGAAAACCGTTGTCGACGTTATTTCCTCCGTGAACGAATACCTCTACAGACAGGACTGGCGCGTCAACGCGAACGCGAATCAGGGCTATTCACTTGGCGGCATGATTCTCAACATCTCGGGCAAGGTCATCGCCAATTATTGGCTGTCCCATGTTTACCCCGAAGAGGTCGCCAACGCGCACCGGCACGGCGATCTCCACATTCATGACCTCGATATGCTGTCGGGTTATTGCGCCGGATGGTCCCTCAGGATGCTTCTCCGGGAAGGTTTCAACGGGGTGCCTGACAAGGTCGAGTCGGCGCCGCCGAACCACCTGAGCTCCGCGGTCGGGCAGATGGTGAACTTTCTCGGCACCCTTCAAAACGAATGGGCCGGCGCGCAGGCCTTCTCGTCGTTCGACACCTATCTCGCGCCTTACGTCAGGGTCGACAAGCTTCCGTATGAAAAAGTGAAACAGAGCGTGCAGGAGTTCATCTATAACCTCAATGTCCCTTCACGCTGGGGGACGCAGACGCCTTTTACGAACGTCACCTTCGACTGGGTCTGTCCGGAAGATCTCCGGCAGGAACATCCGATCGTGGGCGGCAAGGAGGTGGATTTCACGTACGGCGATCTCGGCGCGGAAATGGCCATGATCAACAAGGCTTATATCGAGGTGATGATGAAAGGCGACGCGAAGGGACGGGTCTTCACGTTCCCGATCCCGACCTACAACATCACGCCGGACTTTGACTGGGATCATCCGAACTGCGAGCCGCTTTTCGAGATGACGGCCAAGTACGGGCTCCCGTACTTCCAGAACTTCCTCAACTCCGATCTCAAGCCGAACCAGATCCGTTCGATGTGCTGCCGCCTGCAGCTTGACCTGCGGGAGCTTTTGAAGCGCGGCAACGGGCTCTTTGGTTCAGCCGAACAGACGGGCTCGCTTGGGGTCGTAACGCTCAACTGCGCCCGTGTCGGTTATCTCACGAAAGGGGACGAGAGTGCGTTCTATAACCGCGTCGATCATCTCCTCCATCTCGCGAAAACGAGCCTCGAGCTGAAACGCAAGATCATCCAGCGCCATATCGATCAGGGGCTTTTCCCGTACACCAAGCGTTATCTCGGGACCCTTCGTAATCACTTCTCCACGATCGGCGTGAACGGGATCAACGAATGTATCCGCAATTTCACGGCTGACAAGGAGAACATCACGACGGATGCGGGTTTCAGGTTCGCGCTGAAGCTCCTCAATCATATCCGTTCGCGGATGACGGAATTCCAGACGGAAACGGGGCATCTCTACAACCTTGAGGCGACGCCCGCAGAAGGGACCACGTACCGGTTTGCGAAGGAGGATATCAAGCGTTTCCCCGATATTCTTCACGCCGGCACCGAGGAACGTCCGTACTACACGAACTCGTCCCAGCTGCCGGTCGGATTCACGGACGATCCGTTCGAGGCCCTGGAGCGTCAGGAGGCCCTTCAGCGCTGTTACACGGGCGGCACGGTGTTGCACCTCTACATGGGAGAACGGGTGTCTTCGGCCGCGTCTTGCAAGGAGATCGTCAAGCGGGCGCTTGCGGGCTACCGCATCCCTTACATCACGATCACGCCGACCTTTTCGATTTGTCCGAAGCACGCGTATCTCGCGGGCGAGCATGAGTTTTGTCCCAAGTGTGATGAAGAACTGATCCATGAAAAGATGCTTGCGATGCAGGTGAGCGTCGAACCAACCGAGACCAATAAGGAGGAAGTGGCATGACCCTTGCGGAAGCGAAAGAACGCATCGTTTTAAAAGATGAAGAACGAACCCGCTGTGAGGTGTGGACCCGTGTGATGGGCTATCACCGGCCTGTCTCGGGGTTCAATGTGGGGAAAAAAGGCGAGTTCTATGAGCGGAAATATTTCAGAGAATCCGGGAGTTGCGGCTGCGGGTCCAGGTGACCCCGGTATCCGGCGGGTCCTTTCCTCGATCCCCGTCGGTGGCCTGACGCCCTTCACAACGATAGACTTCCCCGGCCGTCTGGCCGGGGTTTTCTATCTTCAGGGGTGTGCGTGGCGGTGCCGGTATTGCTACAATTCGGAGCTTTGGCCGTTTCCTCCGGACGGTATCCGCGTGCCTCCGGAAAAAATCCTCCGCTTTCTCGAGAGCCGGCGGGGGCATCTTGACGGGATCGTGTTTTCGGGCGGAGAGCCGACCGCGCACGCGGATGTCGGTGAGTGGATGCGCGCGGTTGCCGCATCCGGTTTTGCGACAGGTCTTCACACGAACGGTATGTTCCCCGGACGGTTGAAAGAGGTTCTGCCTTTATGCGCCTGGGTCGGAATGGACATCAAGGCGCCTTTCGAAAAATATGAAAAGATCACGGGCGTCCCCGGAAGCGGGGAACCTTGTCGGCGCAGTCTCGAGATCCTGATCGCGAGCGGCATCCCGTTCGAGTGTCGCACGACGGTCCATCCGGACCTTTTGTCCGAAACAGAGATCGTCTCGCTCGCCGGCCGGATCCGTCAAATGGGGGTCACGGAATACCACCTCCAGATTTTTCGTCCCGACGCTTGCCCGGATAAGGATCTTCGCGGCAGTCCCCGGGCGCTTGCCGATATCACCGCGAATCTCAGGACCACCCTGAGCCAAATGTTCCCGATCTTTACCGTGCGCTCATAAGTATGAGGATGCTGATGGGCCGTTTTCTCCAGAAGAGGGAACAGGTTTTCGGGTTTTTATCTCCCCGCTGTTAATGAATGCGAGTCCTGTTGAAGGTTTTTGGCCGGCCGATGGGATTCCTGTACTCCTCGACCCTTCATCCAGGTTTTTGCGATGGCGTGCGGATTCGATCTTTCCGGGAAACGGGAAAGTTTCTGGATAGCATTATGCTGCAGCGTATTTAAATGTACCACAGCATGGTTTGTTCCTGCCCTCCATGAATGTCTCTTTTTTATGTTTTTGTGACATTAGCGCGTATGATGTTGCTGCAATTGTGAAATGTTTGACAGGAGTCTGCTCAAGGTATATTATTGATAATGATTTTCAATAAGGAGACAGGATAAAAGAACATGCCAAGGAGAGATGGATGCGGGCCCCCGTGGTTTTCAGGTCGACTGAGGGGGTGCGGCCGCCGGATGACGGTTGCGCGTGAATTGATTCTGGATGTCGTGAGCACGAAGGGCGGACACTTAAGCGCTGAAGAGGTATTTGACGCGGTTCGGAAACAATATCCGAGGGTGGGGCTTGTTACGGTCTATCGGACATTGGATCTCCTTTCCGAGATGAACGTCCTTGCGCGGCATGAGTTCGGTGACGGGCGTGCTCGGTACGAACTGATTCGCGGCTGTGAAAGTGACGACCACCACCATCACCTGGTCTGCACTTCCTGCAACTGCGTATGGGATTATCGGGATTTTATTGACGATGAAGTGCGACTGCTGAAAAAGACCGAAGCCGGCTTATCGAAGAAATTCCGTTTCAAGATCACGGATCACGTGATCGAATTTTACGGTCTTTGCGAAAAGTGTCAAAAATAGGCAGCTATATTTTTTTAGCCAGGAATGAAAATCATTTTCAATAAGATTGTGCGGGACTGCGGGGGGGAACGCGGAACATGTGTTAAATCCCGCGAACGGGAGGGTTTTGAAGTGTGCTCGCTTTCGACCGTGAAGGACATGTGCGAAATCGTGGAAAGAATGTGATCGGATAGCATCATTTCAACGAGATTTTAACCAGGGGAGGTGAATATCATGCCAGGAGGAAATGGAATGGGGCCCACGGGTATGGGACCGATGACGGGAGGAGGGCGCGGATTTTGCGGGCGACCGGCAGGAGCAATCCGGGGTATCGGACGCACCGGTGCCCGTGGGGGCCGTGGGTGGCGAAATCAGTTCAACGCTACCGGGCTGACCGGGTGGCAACGGACGTATCCGGTCCAGCCTGCGATAGGCGGGAAAAAAGAGCGCGAGCTGTTAAAGAAACAGGCCGCCTGTCTTTCGGGCGAGCTCGATGCCGTTCGCTCAAGATTGACCGAATTAGAAAAAGAACAGAAGCAGAAAAAACAAAAATAAACACGCTCACGGGGACGGACCATTTGGTCTGTCCCCGGCGAAACAGGAGGGTTGCGTAGTGAGAATTGGAATCACACTCAACGATGACCAGGGGCTGGAGGGTGACGTTTGCGCTCACTTCGGTCAATGCCGCTACTTCGGCCTCGTCGATCTTGAAGGTTCGAATGTAAAGAACGTACGGATTGTTCAAAATACGGCCCAACACGGAGGCGGAGGTTGCCAGGCCGTAGATGCCATCCTGAGCCACAAGATCACGCACGTGATCGCAGGCGGCATGGGCGGCGGAGCGCAGATGAAGTTTTCGAAAGCAGGGGTGCCTGTTTTTGGATACGCAGGAAAAGCCCGGGACGCCGTCCGGGAATTCCTGAAGCAGAATCTCGGCGGACTCAGTCCCTGCGCGGCTCACAAGGACGGATGCCACTAACCGGGAGAGATTGATATGAAAGTAGCGATTACGTCAGAGGGAAAAACTCCGGATGCGGCGCTGGATCCGCGATTCGGGAGGTGTAAATATTTTTTGATTTTCGATTCGGAATCCGGCGATTTTGAATCTTTGGAAAATTCAAACGCTCAAAGTTCCGGGGGAGCCGGGGTTCGGGCGGGACAAATGATGGTTTCCAAGGGGGTTTCAGTTGTTTTGACGGGGAGTGTCGGGCCAAACGCCTCCAATGTGCTTCAATCCGCGGGTATCAAAGTCTATACGGGTATATCCGGGGTCGTTTCGGAAGCGCTTCGGCGCTTCCGGGCCGGAGAGATCCGGGAGATTTCTGCTTGATTACAGAAAAGACAGGAATGAATAATCTGTGATCAAAACAGGCGCTTCAAAGTGTAACGGTCACGGGACATACCTTGCGGTTTTTCCCGTTCAGGGGGTCAGGCCTGTCGATGGCAAAGGCGTTGCCGACGAACGATGCGGGGGCTGCGGTCCTTGCGCCGCCCGTTGACCCGCCAGGGCGATTGCTGATGGAAACTGATCCGTGTTCGTTTCGGGAATGCAAAGGAACGGTCGCTGTTTTGCCCGACATCATCCGGCATATTCTTGAGCGGAAGGAGCTGTTCATCAAATTCGGCTACAAAATGGACCGGGCAAGGGATGCCGCACTGGCCCGTCGGGCCGTCGCGCTCACCAGCTTCGATATTTCAGAAGACGAAAGCAAAGCCGCGAAAAGCTATCCGGAGTTTTACGGGTTAGAAAAGTTTGCCGATTTCCGTGTCGAAAACGGAGAAAGGCTAAGCTTCCCGGATGGATCCTTCAGCAAAATCTTTTCCGTCAACCTTGTCCACCCCTTGCCAGTCCCCTGCAAGGCGTTTGACGAACTCGGCCGCGTTCTGAAGCCGAAAGGTGAGTTGAGCATCAGTGATTTTACGGAAGAGGGATTCAGGACCATGGACAAGATTCACGCTTTGGGAGGCGGCGTGCACGACTGCGGTGTGATCGCGCCATCGCAGGCCGCAGACTATCTCACTAAACAGGGAATTAAACTGAAGACGACGCACGTGAGTCGCTTCCGGCAGACCTGCATTTCCGGGAAATGGCGATGATTATTTCAATAGCCAGCGGTAAGGGTGGAACCGGCAAAACAACGGTCGCGGTCAATCTGGCGCTTGCCCTCGGGAATTGCCAACTTCTCGACTGTGATGTTGAAGAGCCCAATGCTCAACTTTTCCTGAAAGCGAAGATCACGGAACGGAAACCGGCGACGGTCAGGATTCCGGAGATTGATTATCATAAATGTGATTTTTGCGGAAAATGCAGTGAGGTTTGCGCCTATCACGCGCTGGCGGTTCTTCCCCAAAAAGTGCTTTTCTTTCCGGGGATGTGCCACAGTTGCGGGGCCTGCGAAATGCTCTGCCCGCAACATGCGATTCGTGAAGTGGATCGCCCGATCGGGGAGATTGAAACCGGGGAAAGAGAGGGGATTCGCTTCGTTCAGGGTAAACTGAATGTCGGCGAAACCATGGCACCTCCGCTGATCCGCCAGGTTAAATCTCATATTGACCGGGATTCCACGGTCATCATCGATGCGCCTCCGGGTACATCTTGCCCGATGGTCACCGCGGTTAAGGGGAGCGATTTTTGTGTTTTGGTCACGGAACCCACCCCGTTCGGGATGAATGATTTGCAGGTTGCGATCAAAACCGTCCAAAAACTCGGCATTCCCCACGGTATTGTCATTAACCGGTGGGAGCGGAACGATTCAAAATCGAATCTTTTTTTTAAAACGAATCCTGTCCCGGTTTTGCTCAAGATTCCTTTCGAACGAAAAATCGCGGAACTCTATTCCGTGGGAACCCCGCTCATCGAACATTTTCCGGAATACCGGGAAAAATTCATGGGGATGCTCAAGGTCATTCTCGGGACCTCGAGGGCGGTTGTATGAAACAGATCGTTGTGATTAGCGGGAAAGGTGGTACGGGGAAGACCATGCTCACCGGCGCGTTTGCGGCTTTGGCGGAGAACAAGGTGATGGCGGATTGTGATGTGGATGCCGCGAATCTTCATCTTTTATTGCACCCGACTGTCAAAGAGAGCCATTCGTTCAGGAGCGGATTTGTTGCCGAAATTAATCCGGCCGCTTGCACGCGTTGCGGTCAATGTGTGGCTGCCTGCCGTTTCAAGGCGATCAGCGAGGAATTTGTGGCGGATCCGGTCGCCTGCGAAGGGTGTTGGTTGTGCGCCCGCGTGTGTCCCGTGAATGCGATCACGATGAAAGAGAACACGGCCGGAAGCTGGTTCGTGTCTGAAACGCGCTATGGGCCGTTTGTCCACGCCAAACTCGGAATCGCAGAGGAAAACTCCGGAAAGCTTGTTGCGAAAGTTCGGCAAACCGCTAAAGAACTCGCCGAAGAGAAACGGGCGGACTACGTGATCATTGACGGTCCTCCGGGGATCGGATGCCCCGTAATCGCTTCGCTTTCGGGAGTGGATCTCGCTGTTGTTGTGACCGAGCCCACCCTTTCAGGTCACCATGACGCTGAGCGTGTTATGGACGCAGCTAGGCATTTTGATATTCCGGTCAAGCTGGTAGTGAATAAGTACGACTTGAATCCTGTAATGACCGAAAAGATCGAGGCGTTTTGCCGGGCAAGAGATGTTTCGGTTATCGGCAGGATCGCTTTCGACAAGATGGTTGTTCAAGCGCTGGTCGCTGGAAAGACCATTGTTGAATATGCGGATTGTCAGGCGGGTAATGAGGCGAGAAAAATTTGGGAATATTTAAAGAATCAGGAGGAGTGAGGTGGAACATAACAAGGGAGAAGCGCTCGCTGAATATCCCCAAGAGGTTATTGAATTAATAAATGACCAAAAATATTTGGGCAGGATGAACGATCCCGTTGCGTCTTCTTGCTTGAAGGGCCCCTGCGGTGATGCGATGGAGTTTTATCTAGTCATCGACAAAAACGAGATCACTGAAATAAAATATTATACCGACGGCTGTCATGCTACCCGTGCCTGTGCGGCGATGGCGGCGAAACTGGCTGATGGCAAGACCGTTAAAGAGGCTCTCCTGATTTCGGCGGGAGAGGTTATTGCGAGGTTGAAGGGTTTGCCGGAAGATCATTTGCATTGTTCAATCCTTTCTGTGAGCACTCTTTATAGGGCGATTGCGGACTATTTGCTTAACAAATAAGGGGATCAAATGAATTTTATCTGGGCCTTGGGTGCGAGTATCGTTATAAGCCTGATTTCTTTTGTGGGAGTGGCCAGCTTGCTTTTAAAAGAGAACGTGCTCAACAAGATTCTTCTTTTATTGATCGGTTTTTCCGCAGGGGCTTTGATCGGCGGCGCATTTTTGCATTTGATACCTGAGGCGGTTGAGAATAACCCCCATAGCGAGGTTTATTTATTCGTAATTGTTGGGTTTATTCTGTTTTTTATTCTTGAGAAATATTTGCATTGGAGGCATTGCCATAAAGGTGAATGCGCAATCCATACATTCACGTATATTAATCTTGTCGGGGATGGAGTGCATAATTTTATAGATGGTCTGATTATTGGTTCCGCTTTTGTGGTGGACGTAAATCTCGGGATTACTACATCATTCGCCATTATTATGCATGAGATTCCGCAGGAGATCGGCGACTTTGGTGTGCTTGTTTATGGGGGATTCAGTAAAAACAAAGCGTTATTTTATAACTTTCTTTCAGCCCTCACCGCTGTTGTGGGTACGGTGATCGGCTACGCCTTGGCGAATACGTCGGATGCTTTCCTGAAATTGCTTATGCCGGTTGCGGCAGGTGGATTTATCTATATCGCTTGTTG
>MWBI01000173.1 GCA_002068945.1 Candidatus Omnitrophica bacterium ADurb.Bin314 | reverse complement strand
GTTGCTGGCCAAGGCTCAGAAAACTCCCCGTCATGACCGCCACCATCGCGATCACGAGCGCAAGCGTCATGATCATGACAAAACCTTTTTGCCGTTTCATGATGTTCTCTCGCTGAATGTTTCCGCTCAGGGTCTCCCTCAACCGGCACTTGAATGAAGACTGATCGCCCGTGTCGATCCGGGAGTTGAAGCGGGCTTCTTCCCGCCCAGCACCATCGAACTGGCTTTCAGGCTGATATAGACCAGTTTTTTATCACCCGAGATCTTGAAAACGGGATAGATTCCCTTATCTTCGCAATTCGTTTTGGACTTGGCATCCTGAAGGCACAGGTCCCGTGTTTTCTTTTCGGCGTCATCGATGACCCCGTTCCCATCCGCATCCACTGAATCCGCATAAGGCATCAGCATCCCGGATGAGGAAAGCACCGTTTCGGTCCAGACCGGTTTGTCGGCACTCACGGTATAAACGCACCGCACAACCTTCGCCGGAGTGTTTCCGGAGGCGAATTTGTACCCGTACCAGACCTCAACAGCATCCGCGCCTTCGCCCACCACGATGCCAAGCCATAATCCCCCCGCCCCGCGGTAAAAGTAAGGGCTCGAGAGCGAATGACCCTTGGTGAAACCCGTGTCGACCGGCTGCGTGGTTAGCGTCCCGCCCACGATCCCGCCGCGAAGATAGACCTCCGCGTCACGAAAAATGAAGTCTATCTCGTTCTGCATCCTGGTGTCCGTCTGCGCGATCAGAGAAGTCCCCACCGTCGAAAGGTACAGCGAACTGCCGCCCAGGATCACCACCCCCGTGATCACCAGCGCGAGTACCAGTTCCAGAAGCGTCAATCCCCGGTTTTTCATGGCTCACTCCTTGAAAAGAACGGTAACCATGGATTCCTGCTTGTCGCAGGCACGGCCATCTCCCGAAAGGGCGCAGGAGGTCGTCTGAATCGTCCACGGATAGTCCCAGCCGACCGTCACGCGCACTTCCTTGAGCTCCGTGGACGACGGTTCCGGATAGACCCCCGTCACGGACATCACGGCGTTCTTCAGCGTCTTGAGGACCTCAGCGTCCTTGATCTCGACCATTGTCACGGTCCCCGGCGCCACGGTCGCCGTGACCGTCTGGCCGTCCGAGGCCTTGATCTCCGCCAGCTTCCTGTCGATCAGCTGGGCCGCCGCGATCCGCTGTTGCATAAGCATCGTCGTCCCCAGGAAACCCGCCGCCATCACGCTGATGACCACGACCGCGATCACGACCTCGAGCATCGAAAAACCGCACGCTTGCGCTTTTCTCATTTCCAGTTCCTCCTGAATTTAAAAACAAACAGCGGTCCCGGACAGAAAGGACCCCGCATGATAACTGTCTTCTTCGTCTGTCTCATTTTCACACTCCGAAATAAACCGTCTTTTTGATGAGGGCCGTGAGCGCCGGCATCGAACCGCTATGTCCTCCTTTTTCCACAACGGGAGGGTTCCCGTGGCGACGGATATCGGCCAGTTCCTCGCCCGAAACCGAATCGAAAAAAACGATCACGGGGAGGTCCGGCCACCGGCGCCGGATTTCGGCGTAGCATTCCCGCCCATCCATGACCGGCATCTTGATATCGAGCAGCACGGCATCGGGCCGGGTCCGCGCCATCCTGTCCAGGGCCTCGCTCCCGTTCGCCGCGGACATGACCTCGAAAGCCGGCCGGGTCTTCCCGTCAAGGTAGTCCCGGACCGTAGCCGCGATCTCCCCTTCATCGTCGACGACCAGGAGCTTGATGATATCAGGCAACGGAAGCGTTTCGATCCATTTTTTTTCAAATCCCGCGGAATCCGGCAGACTGAAACCGGCCCGGAAGACCGGATCCGGTTTCGCGGCGGGGCCTTCCGCCAGAAAATAGCAGCGAAAGTTCCTGTCGGTCTGCGTCTGGACCCTTATTTTCTGGAGAAGCGGCAGGCTGAGGTATCCCGGCGCGGTAAAAACCATCGAGGGAAGTTCTTTTGAAAAAAGCGTGAACGCGGAATTCCGGTCACGGGAGAAAAGAACCCGCGCGGGAACATCGGAGAAATATTTTTCGAGGAAGGACGTCCAGGCGCTTGCCGCTGCCGCGAAGACCGCGATCTTTTTCCGCGCCATCAGAGACCCGGAAAGAAGTTAGGGTTCACACAGGATCTCCCGTTTGTTGTGGTTCACCGGCGCCCGGGACAAGGCCGCCCCTCACCGGATCGGTCTATTTCAGGTTGGGCCAGTATTGCCCATTCTCGGGGTCATAATCGCCGTCGCCGGTCCAGACGCCCGTTGCCTGAAGTGTCAGGTTACCATTGGTCCGCGAAGCCGTGACATGCCCGGACGCATCGGTGCTGAAGTTCCATCCGTGCCGCGAATCCTCGAAATTGATACTGAGAGTATCTTTGATCCCGTCTGCCTCAAGGGCATCGGGATAACGACCGTGCTCATCGTGATACTGGAGGAGCGCGCGATGGATGGGCCCCATGATGGCGATGGCTTCCGCGGTAGCGGCTTTTTCCGCATGGCCGAAAAACCGCGGGATCGTGAGCGAAGCAAGGATACCGATGATAACGACCACGATCAGAAGCTCCGTCAACGTGAACCCTTCATGATTCGCTCCTGGATTCATGGCCATATCTTTTGTCATGTTAGCCCGGGTTACGACGGCCTGTTGGGGTGCGTCCCGCCCCATGTTCCGTCCTCAATGTCGAGAGTTATGGTTTCGCCAACCTTGCTGTTGTCACCTTTATCGCAGGTGTGGCGAGTCGCCGTAATCGTTCCCAACGTTCCGTTCGCAGTAACCGTATAGTTAAAGCATCTTTTGTTGTTGCTGTTCGGGCTTTCGAGTCCGACCTTGAGCCAATTTGTAGTGTCGCCAGTCGTCAGAGATTGAAACTCGTCATTTTCCAGCTGGTAGGCGAGCTCACCCTGCCGGATCGCACCCATCATATTGATCGCTTCGGCGACGAGGGCTTTTTCCTTCTGGGGGAAAAACCGCGGCATCGCGATCGCGCCGAGAATACCGAGAATCACGATCACCATGAGAAGCTCCGCCAGCGTGAAACCGCTCTTTCCGGTCCATGATTTTTTCATAGCGGGCTCCCTTTCGTCCGAATCAGTTTTCGGGCGCGAGCGGATGAATGCCGGTGCCCGTACTGTCCCACGCGCCGTCTTTTAGTTTTAATTTGATGACCTTGCCCCCATAGTTTGCATCCGTTCCTCCGCGCGTCGCGACCACCGTACTGTTATCCACGGAATAAGTAAAGCGGGAGGAATCGGGGTCATCAAGGCCGATCTTGTTCCAGTCCGCGTCGCCGGAGTTTTGGGTGAGCTCCAGATAATCGCCGTTCTCGAGCCTGTAGGAGAGCTCGGCCTGGCGGATGGCATGGAGCATCGCGACGGCCTCGGCCACGATCGCTTTTTCCTTCTGCGGGAAGAATTTCGGCATCGCGATCGCCCCGAGCAGGCCGAGGATCACGACCACCATCAGCAGTTCCGCCAGCGTAAAACCTTTTTTGCTGTTTTTCACCATATCGCCTGTTTTTTTGAAACCAACAACCTAAAGTTAAAGCCAAAGGGAACAATTGCGACCAAAACAAAGGGGCAGTCTGCACGACTGCCCCTTTGGAAAAACCTGTTACGATGGCATACACCCTTTTGACGGATCCGTACCAGAAACAGGAGTAAACTTGCCTGAACAACCAAACCCGGTAGCATCAATAGCAAGCGTAATCGTACTATTCGCGGTGTTCGTCATCTTTGAAGTAGCTGTGCAGTTGCCACCATCTGTGCATGTATAGGTAAACGACGTTGACGCTATTGACCGCATCCCGAGCTTTGTTAGATTGGCATCACTGTTTGAGTTAATCGCGACACCAAGAGCACCTGTTGAATCGATGTAAGTTGCCTGAGCACGGCGCAAAGTCCCGAGCATCTGCTGGGCTTCGGCGATGGCGGCGCGTTCCGTCTGCGCGGTCATGCGGGGAAGGATCAGGGCCGCGAGAATGGCGATGATCACGACCACGATCAGCACTTCAATGAGCGTGAAACCTTTTTTATTCATCATGGAATTTCTCCTTTGTTTTTAACAGTGCACCCGTAAAACCTTGCGCCGCGTTTTCCCTATTACTTAACCGCCCATCCCGCCGCGTGTCGAGAGTTCGATGATCGGGAGGAACATGGAAACGACGATTGTCCCGATCACGACGCCCATGACCACCAGCATCATGGGCTCCAGCATCGTCGTCAACCGGGTCAAAAAAGCGTCAACCCGCTCTTCATAATAGGTCCCGATGAGGTCGAGGAACTTCTCGAGCTGTCCCGTCTCCTCCCCGACCGATAAAAGCTGCGTCATGAAGACCGGGAAGACCCGCCGCGCCTCGAGCTGGGCGCCGAGCCCCTGGCCGCCGCGCACGCCCTGCGCGACCTGTTTGATACCGGCCTCAAGATACGCATTTTCGACGAGCCGGGCGCCGATGTCAAGTGCCTGGAGGATCTGGACGCCCGATTTGAGGAGCGTGCTCATGCCGCGCGCAAAACGGACCACCGCGATCTGGATCGACATCTCCCCGAAGAACGGAACGCGAAGGAACATCATGTGCATGAAAAACCGGATCTCGGGCGAGCGTTTTATGAGGAACCCGAGTATGATGAACGGAACCGGGATGAGGAGCAGGAGAAAGGCATGATGCCGAACGAGATCGCTCGCGGCGACCACGGCCTGCGTCAGCGCGGGAAGCTCCATTTTCTGCTGTTCGAAAATGGCGCTGAACTTCGGCACGATGTAGATCAGCAGGAACGTCAGGGCGCCGATCACCGCGACGGTCAGGATCGACGGATAGAAAAACGCCGTGACGACCTTCGACTGGATGCGGGCCGAGGCCTCCTGGTATTGGGCGATCTCCTCGAGGCATTCGGGAAGTTTCCCGGTCGATTCGCCGACCTCCACGAGGTTCACCCACACCCACGGAAAAACCCCCTTGCGCTCGCGGATGGCGTGGCCGAACGAGCTTCCGCCCGAAACCGACTTCGTGATCTTTTCGATGATATTCTGGAAATGAGGGTTCGGAGTTCCGCGCCGGACGATCTCGAGGGAACGGATGAGCGGAATGCCGGCCTTGAGGAGCGTCGAGAGCTGAACGGCGAAGAAGATCAGCTCGCGGGTGCTGACGCCTTTCCCGAGGACAATCGAGGACGTCTTGCGCGCGCGCTTTTTCGGCGCGGGCGCGGGACGCGCGGCGCCGGCCGTCACGAGCTTGGCGGCGCTTTCGAATTCCGCATGGCCGGGCTGTTTCACCGCGACCACGAGATAGCCCTGGCCGAGCAGACGGTACACGCATTCGTCGATCGACGAGGCCTCGATCGTGACATGTTTCAGTTCGTTCGGATTATCCCTCAGACGCACCCGGCATTCGTACCGCTCCGGGTGATCTCCGCCGCGAGGGGGCATGCCGGCTTGCGGGTTATTCATAGGCAACGCTCAGAATCTCCTCGATCGTAGTGACGCCCCGTTCCACCTTCTTGAGGCCGTTCTGGAAAAGGGTCTCGTATTTTTTTTCCTTTTGCAGCCTGCGCATGGCGTCGAGGTTCGCGTCCTTGACAATGAGACGCCGGATGTCCTCATCAACAGGGATAACCTCGTAGATCGCGGCGCGGCCCCAGTAGCCGATATTGCGGCATTTCGAACAGCCTTTGGCCCGGTAAATGGTTTCGGCCCGGATCCCGTAATCGGAACGCTCCTTGTCGGTGGGCCGGTAGGCTTCCTTGCAATCCTCGCAGAGGAGACGGATCAGCCGCTGGGCCGCAACAAGCGCGATACTGCCCGACACAAGATACGGCTGCACCCCGATATCGATCAACCGGGTGACCGCGGTCACGGCATCGTTCGTGTGAAGGGTCGAGAGGACGAGGTGACCGGTCAGCGACGCGCGGATACAAATCTCAGCCGTCTCAAGGTCGCGTACCTCGCCGACCAGAATGACGTCCGGGTCCTGGCGAAGAAACGCCCGCAGGCCCGAGGCAAAGGTCAGCCCGATATCCGGCTTCACCTGGACCTGGTTTACGCCCGTAATCTGGTATTCAACAGGGTCCTCAATCGTGGTGATGTTGATGTCGGGCGAATGAATCTTGTTGAGGGCAGCGTACAGCGTGGTGCTTTTGCCGCTCCCCGTCGGGCCGGTCACAAAGATCAGTCCGTACGGCCGCGTGAGCGCGAGCTCGAAATGCCGGAGCTGTTCCTCCTCGAAACCGAGCGCCCTCAGGTCCAGAAGGTCGGTGCGTTTGTCCAGGATACGCATGACCACCTTTTCACCGAACACGGTCGGGACCGTCGAAACGCGGACATCGATACGGCGCGCCTTGTAGGAAAGGGAAAACGAACCGTCCTGCGGGACCCGCTTTTCGGCGATGTCCAGCTTGGAGATGATCTTGATACGGGACACGACCGCGTTGTGAAGCTCGCGGGGCGGCGGCGGCAGGATATCGCTCGCGCGGTCGTCGAGGGATTTTTTGATCATCATGTCCACGAGCCGCACGACGGGGGCCTGTCCCGCTTCGGCCATCGCGGATTCGAGATCGACCCGCGATTCGTCCTTGGTCTCGATATACTGCTGGCTCGCGGCATCCACCTCGGACGAGGAGACTACTTCCTGGAGATCGGTCACGCTGTAATACAGGTCAATCGCACGCTTGATATCGGCTTCCGTCGAGAGCACAGTGAGGATGTCAAGCCCCGTCATTTTCCGGAGGTTATCGAGGAAGATCAGGTCCGGCATCTTCCCGACCGCGATCTTCAGCGACCGCTCGTCGCGGGAAAGCGGAAGGACCAGGTGTTTGCGGGCAAAATCCGGCGGGATGACCTCCTTCAGGCGCTGGTCGATACGCGGCACCAGCTCATCGGGAGAAACAAAGGAGATGCCGAGCTGTTCGGAAAGCGCCACGCGAAGATTCGCCTCGGTGATGAAACCAAACCGGATCAGGACCTGGCCGAGAGGTTCACGCGTTTCTTTCTGCTCGACGAGGGCCTGCGAAAGCTGCTGCACGGTGATCATTTTTTTACCGATCAGGATCTCGCCCAGCAAACTGTTGAGTCTCATATTCCTCCGTTCCGGCTTCCGGGAACGCCGGTCACTTGCCTTGGCCTGTCTCTAATTCGGAATCTCCTGAACCGCCGGGATCCCCGAAATATCTTCCTCATAGGAAGGTACGGCGGGTATCGCGGCCTGGGACGCCGGCGTTGACACTTTGCCGTCCAGCGTATCAAGCGTCGCCTGCATCAACCGTTTCCGGACGTCGAAATAGCTTTCATAATCAATGGGTTTTTCCTTCCCGTCCTTGAGTTCCCGGTACCATTCCTTCTTTTTCACATCATAGAAGGGCGCCTTTTCATCCTCAAATTTCAGGCGTTTGTCCGGGACATCGGGAGTTCTGAGCTCCGACGGATCGCGGATGATGTAGGGCGTCAGGAAAAGGATCAGTTCGCGGTCTTCGATCGATTTGCCGCTATTCGTGAAAAAGGCCTTCCCGACGACGGGGATGTTCCCGAAGAACGGCACTTTCCGGTCGTTCTTGGTCTGATTGCTGAAGAGCATCCCGCCAAGCGCGATGGTCTGGCCGTCATTCACCATCAGGGTCGTCCGCGCCGTGCGGACCGTCGTGTCACCCGTCTCGGAGGCGCTCACCGCGATAGTTGACTCGGCCACCGTCGCGAACGTCGGCTCCACGGTCAGGGTGATCTGGTTACGCTGGTTGACGAGCGGCGTCACGCGGAGGATCGTGCCGACCTCGGCGCGCTCGATACTTTCCTGCGTCGTGCCGGCCGCGGCGCCGGAGGTCGTGAAGGTCGTCACGCCGATCGCGGCGTTGGTGGAGATCTTGATCAGCGCGGCGTGGTTGTCGAGGACCAGAATCTTCGGTTTCGCGATAACCTTGATCTTGTTCGCGTTTTCCAGAGCCTGGATCGTCAGCGTAAAATTCCGGAAATCGCGGGTACCGCTGGTCGTGATGGTCCCCGATTCAATGCGGGGGTCATACTGGTTCGCGGCGTCCTTGAGGGTGTTCCCGACATTGCTGAAGAAATCCCCCAGACTTTGCGTTTCCTGGGTACTGCCGTTAAAGCGGAAAGGCCAATCGGTCGATGACACACCGCCCGTGATCGTGCCGAGGTTGCCGCTCTGATCGCCCCACCGGATACCAACCGCGCGGCTGAGGTCCTCGAACGTTTCGACGAGCAGGACATTGATGAGAACCTGATCGACGGGACGGTCCAGCTGCTGGAGCGCGGCGGAGATCATCTTGAGCCGGTCCTCCGAATCCGTCACAATGAGGCTGTTCGTCCGGTCATCCACGGAGACTTTTCCGCGGTCCGAGAGGATCTTTTCGACGGCCGCATACACCGCCGCCCCTTCCAGGTCGGTGTCATCTTCATTATCGTTATTCTGGGTCAGGGTCGTCAGCCCGCCGCCGATGCTGCCGGAACTGCCCGAACTTCCGGAACTGCCGCTGCTCGATACTTCGATCTCTTTCGGCTTGCTGACGCGGATGTAATAGAGCTTGAACACGCGCGTCAAAAGCGGTGGCTGTTCGGGGGCGTCCGCCGAAGCGCGAAAAAGATAGATGTTCCGGCCGGGGATGAAATCATAGCTGACATTGCTGCCGTGGGCGATGGCCTGAAGCGCATCCTCGAGGGTCACATCGGCAAGCGTCATGTTGACCTGGCGTTCGGCGACCTCTTTGCCGGCCACGAAGTTGATTCCGCTCAATGAGGCGATCACATTCAGCACGTTGATCAGGGACGCGGATTTGAAGTCGAGAAAGAACTTTCCGGCATCTGTCCGCTCGACCTGCATTTTCGGGGTTTCCTTCGCCGCGGGCGCGCTTGCCGGCACTCCGGCGTACGGTTCGGGCGGACTGCCGTACGGTGACCCCGGGTCGGCATAAGCCGGATAGTTCCTGTTCGGGTCCTCGGCATGGACCGGCCCGGGCGCCCCGGCGACCGCCAGAGTCCCCGCCAAAATCATTGCCATGATCCTGAGATTTTTTTTATGCATGATCCGTTCTCCCCTTTCTTGGGAAACAAGCTGTCAATATCCCGCGAGCGTCAAAATGAAGCCGTATCCTGTTCCCGCTGTTCCGAAACCGGTTTCCGGGTCCTCCGTTGCTGAAGTTTTTTCAGCTCGCTTTCGGAAAGCATGGACAATGTCTGCGGGAGGCCTCCGGTCTCGATATCCACTTCCCGTTTCCGGACCGAAACAAGCTTGATACCGTTCTTTTCCTCGCCCTCGAAGAAGACATCGCCGTTCATCACCGCGTAGGCGTCCTCGGAACCGACGCCAATCCCCTGCAGTTTGATGTTCGAGACGACAGGCGCCGCAACGACCGGTGCCGCGGGTTTTTCAGCCGGGATCGAGGAAGCGAACGGGTCCCGCACCTCCTGCTGGGCGTTCTCGACCGCGGTGGAAATGGAAGTCCCTTCCGACAGTCTGTCTTTTAAGGGCTCCTCGCCGCGCGCGACGACAGGCACCGCGCCTGAGACGAATGCCAGGAGCATCAGGACCATTACGATTCGCTTTGTCATTTTCCCGCCTTTTGTCTCAGATAAGTGTCCATTATCATCCGGACCTGCAGCAGAGGGACTTCCTTTTCGGATCCCCGACCGCCGCTTCGCGTCTGTGTCATGCTGATATCCTGAATGAATACGGGAGGCCGCATCTGTTCCAGGACCTTCAGATAATTCAGCAGCGCAAAATAAGTGCATCGCATGTCCGCCTCGGCCCGAAGCCGGACATAGTTGTCGGCGTTTTCCGTCCGGGGTATCAGCCCCTGGAGCTCAACTTTTTGCTGACTTGCCAGATCGGAAAGCTTGGCGATAAGGATCGGGCGGTCATCCATGTTCGCCAGCAACGCCTCGCGGCGGGCAACCTCTTCCTTGAGAGCGGTGATTTCCCGGTAAAGCTCCAGTTTCTTTTGGGAGGTCTTTATTTCACCGTGCAGCGTCGCGATCTCCCCGATCGCGGGACGGACCAGGGTCAGGAACCCGAAGAAAACGCACAGGAGAGCGACCGCGATCCCGATCCCCCATTCCATGTGCCGCGCTTTCAGTTTCAAACCCGCCATCGTCCCGTCCCCGCCTTTATTCGGCCGTGATCCTGAAACGTGTCACGTCCCGGTTCATGACCTTTTCCCTTTTGATCTCTTCAAGTTTCACATCAGAAAAAGCATCGGCAAAAACCTTCTTCCCCTCGAGCGATTTCAGCCAGACATTGACGGTCTGGGCCTCTTTCTCGGCATTCCCGAGAAAACACACGCCCCGGAGATTCATCCGTGTGGCCTGCGATGCGGCGCCCGTCTCTTTTCCCGGGGACTTTTCCACCGAGATATAATCGATCCAGACCGACTTCGGGATCCCCTGTCCGACTGCCGAGAGGAGCGTGGACATTCTTGCCTTGGCATCGGTGGCTCTCTGAAGAAAGGAGGTCTTCCGCGCAAGCGCAGACCATTGTTCTTCCAGCGCCGCCACGGGCTGGGACACCACGGACTGGTCAACGCCCGACCCGGCCGAGAAGATCCCTTCATACTGCTGATTCAGCTGGAGAATGAGCGGCTGGAACACGACGAGCCGGATCAACGCGAACACGAGAAAAATCGCCGCCGCCCCTCCCGCGAGGATGGCCACGAACGAAGCCGGCTTCAATTGCCGGTCTTCGGGCGGAAGGAGTTTTACTTCTCCGACCGGTGATTTGTATCCAAGCGAACGGAGCGCGAGGCCGTACGCGATGACGATCGAGTGCATGACATCCTGGGGGATATCCTTTTCGTCCGGAAAAACAGCCAGATCGAAACGGACCGTGTAGTTAAAGGCGTGCTCGAGATATTCGACCCAGAGTTTGAGATCACCAAAGCCGGACAGGAACACCTGCTGGACGGCCTCGCCGCCGGTAAGCTTGTAGAAATAATCGAGAGAAGCCTTGATCTCGTCAAAAAAGCGGGGCTTGTCCTCCTCCGGTTTTCCCGCCAGAAGAAAGTCCCGGGACAGATAAACGGCACCCTTCATGCTGAACGTAAGATTGACGTTCCCGTCTGACTGTAGCGTGACAAGGCAGCAGGTCTTGGACTTCTGGAGCATATTGAGGGAGGCAAAAACCCGGCCGACAGCAGCATAGGCGGGCTCAATCATGAGAACCCTGGCGGACGCGGCACGCAGATCGCTCAGACACTGACTGAGAATATCCTGCTTCATCGCGGTCACCGTGACGGAAAAGACGTTCTTGTGGGTCATCTGTTCACTATGATCCATCACGGACTCGGAAAGCTTGAAGGGAATGTAGCGGCTTGCTTCAAAACGGATCGTC
>MWBI01000172.1 GCA_002068945.1 Candidatus Omnitrophica bacterium ADurb.Bin314 | reverse complement strand
CCGCCGTATTTCTGAAGGTTGTCGCTCACCTCGATCGGGTTAAACGTGATCGCAGTGTAGAAGAAGGTGAAGAACACGATGCCGAGGGCGTAGATCACCGAATACGTGACGGTCCCGTACGCAAGCAGCTGCGCTACCTTGGTCAGCATGCCGGCCTTCGGGAAGAACCCCGCGAGCGTGGACGGGAAAAGGATAACGGACTGCGCGAAAATGATCGGAATGACACCCGCCTGGTTTACCTTGAGCGGAAGGTACGTGCTCTGGCCCCCATACACGCGGTGGCCGCGGATCTGTTTCGCGTACTGAACCGGTATCTTTCGCTGCCCCTGGATGATGAGAATCAGAAAGAGGACCGCGCCGACGAAAAGCGCACACATGATCCCGAACTTCCACCACGGCAACTGCTGGCGGGACGGATCGAGCGGCGAAAGAAGAATCCAGGTCTGGCGAAGCGCCTCGGGAAGCGCTTCGATGATACCGGCGGTGATAATGATCGACATACCGTTTCCGATGCCGTAGGCGTCGATCTGCTCACCGAGCCACATGATGAAAGCCGTGCCGGTCGTCATGGTCAGCATACACATGAGCCGGAAACCCCAACCGGGGTTCGGAACGATGACCGTGCCGTTGAACGCGGCCGGGTTCTCGAGCCACAACGCGATGAAAAAGGTCTGCAGGATACTGAGGATGATCGTGCCGTAGCGGGTCAACTGTATGATCTTTTTGCGGCCTTCCTCACCCTCCTTCGCCATCTTCTCAAGCGCCGGGATGACGACCGTGAGGAGCTGCAGAATGATCGAGGACGAGATGTACGGCATAATGCCGAGCGCGAAAATAGTCGCCTTCTGGAGCGCGCCGCCGGTGAACATCCCCATGAAGCCGAGGAGATTCCCGCCGCCCATGTTCTGCTGAAAGAAACGCGCGAGCGCGACGCCGTCGATCCCCGGGGTCGGAACATACGTCCCGACGCGGTAGATCGCGATGATCATGAAGGTGAAGAATATCTTCTTGCGAAGATCAGGGATCTTGAGGATGTTACCGAACGCTTGAAGCACCAGAACTCCGTTCTTCTTTATTTAATTTTTATTTACCGAGCAGGATCGCCTGGCCGCCCTTGGCCTCGATCTTGGACTTGGCGGAAGCGCTGAAACTGTGAGCCTTCACGGTCACGGCGCCTTTGAGGTCGCCTGTGCCGAGGATTTTGACACCGTCCCGGAGATTTTTCACGATCCCACGCCCGACGAGAAGCTCAGGCGTGATCTCTTTTTCGGCGACAGCGGCAATCTGGTCGAGATTGACAATGGCGTACGTCGTTTTGAACTCAGCGTTATTGAAACCGCGCTTCGGCAGAAGGCGATAAAACGGGTTCTGTCCGCCTTCAAAACCGGGACGGAAGCGATAGCCGGAACGGGAGCGCTGCCCCTTGTGACCTTTGGTGGAGGTTTTGCCGTGGCCGGACCCGATACCGCATCCGAGGCGTTTGGCGCGTTTCTTATAAGGAGTTTTATGACGCATGTCAGACCTTCTTCTCTTCTTCGGTAGCCTCGATGCGGATTTTGCGGTCGACCAGCGAGGTCAGCCCGTCCACAGAGGCTTTCAGAACATTGATCGAATTGTCGCTGCCGAGGCTTTTTGTCAGGATGTCCTTGATCCCGCAGGCTTCACAGACCGCACGGACCGAACCGCCGGCAATAACGCCCGTACCGGGAACCGCCGGCTTCAAGAGCACCTTCGCGGCACCGTAACGGCCGATGATCTCATGAGGGATCGTGGTACCCTTGAGCGTGATCCTGATCCTGGCCTTGCGGGCGGCCACAAGCGCTTTCTTGATCGCGTCGGCGACCTCATTGGCCTTCCCCTGGGCAAAACCGACTTCCCCCGCCCCGTTGCCCACGACGACGAGCGCGCTGAAGCTGAACCGTTTACCGCCCTTAACAACCTTGGCGCAACGGTTCACCTGGATGACCTTCTCAAACACCGTCGCATCGGCCCCCGACTGCGGAGCGAACGCGGGTGCCCGCCGGGCCGGTTTCTGGCTCTGGGGGGCTGCCGCTTCCTTCGTTGCTTCATTCACGGGTGTTTCTGGCACGGGTGTTTCTGGGTTTTGCATGCTTACCTGAATTCCTTTCAAATTTTCCCCGCCAAGGCCGGGCCTTGCGGGTTTTCCCTGCACTGCTTGCGGTTTCAGAACTGGATGCCGCCCTTGCGCATCGCGTCCGCGAACGCCTTGACGCGTCCGTGATAAATGTAGCCGCCGCGGTCGAATGTGATCTTCTGGACACCCTTCTTCTTGAGGGTTTCCGCGAAGATCTCCCCGAGCTTCTCGGAGACCGCGACCTTTCCCTTCTTGGGGGCCTGCTTCAAAAACTCCTTGCCAAGGGACGAACAGGCCGCGATCGTCCTGTGAGCCACATCGTCGATCGCCTGCGCCTGCAGGCTCGTGAGCGAGCGGTGCACAACAACCCGCGGACGTTCCGCCGTTCCGGAGATCTTCCGACGAATTCTTTGATGTCTTGCGTTTCTTCCCAATTCTTTTGCGTTCGACATGATCTTAATGACTCCCGGGATTATTAACCGACCGCTTTACCTTGTTTGCGGCGCACGTGCTCGCCGGCATAGCGGATCCCCTTGCCCTTGTAGGGCTCAGGCTTGCAGAAGCTGCGGATTTCGGCCGCGACCTGACCGACGCGTTGCTTGTCGAGACCGGTGATCTGAATACTGGTCGGCTTCGGGCATTTGATCTCGACATCCTTGTCGAACGCGTATTCGACCGGATGCGTAAAACCGAGTGACATGGACAGGACATTACCCTTCACCGCCGCCTTCACACCGACACCGACAATCTCGAGCTCTTTTGAGTATCCCTGCGTCACGCCGACGATCATGTTCTGGATCAGGCTGCGCGTCAGACCGTGCAACGCCCGGTCCGCACCGTCGTTCGTCGCGCGCGCGACCGTGACCTCATTACCCTCGATCGCAACTTTGATGCGGGGGTGAGCCGTCATGGTCAAGGCACCCTTCGGCCCCTGGACCTGGACATTCTGGCCTTGCACCGTGATCTTGACTTTTTCCGGGATGGTGACCGGTTTCCTGCCGATTCGTGACATCGAAATAGCTCCGTTTAAAAGATTACCAGACCCGACAGATGATCTCGCCGCCGACCTTGTTCTCCCGCGCCTGGCGGTCGGTCATGACACCTTTAGGGGTCGTAAGGATCGAAATCCCGAGCCCACCCTGGACTTTCGGGATCTTGTTACAGCCGACATAATAGCGGATACCTGGCTTGGACACACGGTTGATCCCCTGGATCGCCGGTTTCTTGCCGCCGCCGACATATTTCAGATGAATCCTGGCAAAATGCTTTTGGCCTTCTGCGAAGGGCTTGACGTTCTCTATAAAACCCTCTTCCTTGAGAATTTCCGCGATGCGTACCGTCAGACTGGATGACGGAACCGTAAGCTTGTCCTTTTTCGCCCGCGCGGCGTTGCGGATACTTGTCAAAAAATCCCCGATAAAATCAGAACGTGACATCTCGTCTCTCCCTTTACCAGCTCGATTTCACCACGCCGGGGAGCATCCCCACATGGGCGAGTTCGCGAAAACAGATGCGGCAAATGCCGAATTTGCGGATATAACCGCGCGGCCGACCGCAGCGCTGGCAGCGGTTATAAACCCGGACTTTGAACTTCGGCGTTCGTTTTTGCTTTACGATCAAACAGGTCTTTGCCATCTCTCTTTTCCTTTATGATTTCTTGAACGGGAACCCGAGAAGTTCCAGGAGGCGCTTGCCTTCCTTGCGATCCCTGGCGGTCGTCACGAACGTGATATCCATCCCCTGAACCTTCTTCATCTTGTCGTACTCCACTTCCGGGAAGATCGTCTGTTCGCTCAGCCCGATCGAATAATTGCCGGTCTGGTCGAAACTGCGGTCCGAAAACCCGCGGAAGTCACGGATACGCGGCATTGCGATATTGATTAACCGGTCCATGAACTCGTACATGCGGGCCCGGCGGAGCGTCACCTTGAGACCGATCGGGGATCCTTCGCGGAGCTTGAAGGCCGAGATTGACTTTTTCGCGCGCGTCACAACGGGCTTCTGTCCTGCGATCCGCGACAGTTCGAGGGCCACCTGATCGAGAATCTTGATATCCTCCTGCCCTTCCTTCACGCCCATGTTGATGACGATCTTCACGAGCTTCGGGGCCTGCATCGGATTTGCGTAGCCGAACTCCTTGATGAGCTCCGGCACCGCTTTCTTGCGGTACAGTTCCAGTAAACGCGGCGCTTCAGCTGCAATGTTCTGACCCATACGTTATAAAACCTCGCCTGATTTTTTCGCAAGACGGTGTTTGGAACCGTCTGCAAGTACCGAATATCCGACCCGGGTGGGCTTGCCGCTGCGGGGACACACCAGCTTGACATTGGACACCGACAGCTTACCTTCAACCTTGGTGATGCCGCCCTTCGGGTTGTCCTGGCTCTTGCGGAGGAACACCGTCCGGTAGTTGATCTTCTCGATCAGGAGCATATTCTCCTTCGGATACACCCGCATCACGCGGCCTTTCTTGCCCTTGTCCTTCCCCTTCGTAACGATGACCTCATCGCCCTTGATGATCTTCATGACTTAAACGACCTCCGGAGCCAAAGAAATGATCTTCGTGAAATCCGCATCGCGAAGCTCGCGGGCCACAGGGCCGAAGATACGCGTCCCGCGCGGGTTCTTCTGATTGTCGATCAGTACGATCGCGTTCGACGAAAAACGGACGGTGGACCCGTCCCGCCTGCGGATCGGACTCTTGGTCCTTATGAGAACCGCCTGGACAACCTCGCCCTTCTTGATGGCGCCGTTCGGCAACGCTTCCTTAACGGAGGCTGTGATGATATCCCCCACCTCGGCAGTGCGCTTGCCATGACGGCCCAACACACCGATCATGGCCGCCTTTTTCGCGCCGCTGTTATCGGCGATCTCGAGAACGCTTCGCATCTGGATCATGATATCACCTTCACGAGGCGCCAGCGCTTCGTCTTGGAAAGCGGCTTCGATTCCACAATCTGGACCCGGTCACCTTCCCTGGCCAGGTTCTTTTCGTCGTGAGCCGCGTAATGGATCTGACGTCTGATGATCTTGTTAAACTTCGGATGCCGCAGGAGACGCGTCACGGAAACGATGATCGTCTTGTTCATCTTGTTGCTGACGACCACGCCCTCGCGGACGCGTTTGCTGGATTCGGTCTTTGTCTGTTCGGTCTGTTCGCTCATTTCTTTTTCCCGGCCTTTTTGGTCTCGTTGATGACCGTCAGAATCCGCGCGATGTCACGCTTCGTCTGACTTAACGCATTCTGGCGCTCGAGCTTCCCTGTCTTCTGCTGGAAACGGAGCTGCATCAGGTCCTTCTTGAGATTCAGGACTTTCGTCTGAAGTTCCTCGATGCCCAATTCACGGAGTTCGGAAGTTTTAAGCATATCAGCCCGCTGCCTCGCGCTTGACAAATTTGGTACGGAACGGAAGCTTGTGCGCGCAAAGCCGCATCGCCGATCTTGCGAGCTGCTCCGGCACGCCGCCCATCTCAAAAAGAATACGGCCGGGCTTGATCACAGCCACATAGTATTCCGGGGCGCCTTTTCCTTTACCCATGCGGGTCTCCGCGGGCTTCTTGGAGTAAGCCTTATCCGGAAACACGCGCAACCAGATTTTCCCGCCGCGCTTGACGTGACGCGTCAACGCCACACGCGACGCCTCGATCTGGATCGCCGTGAGCCATGCGCATTCCAACGCTTTGAGCCCATACTCACCGAACGCGAGCTCGCTGCCGCGGGTGGCAACACCACCCATCCAGCCGCGATGCTGCTTGCGGTATTTTACACGCTTAGGCATCAGGGGCATCGTTCGTCTTCTCCTCGGTCTCCACAGCCGGTTTCTCCTCAACCGGCGCCGCCGACTTCATCATCTCGGCTTCGACCTGGCTGAGCTTCTTTTCAAGCTCCTGTTTCTTCTCTTCCTGTTCTTTCTTCACAAGAACGTCACCCTTATAAATCCACGCCTTGCAGCCGATCGTCCCGTACGTCGTGAACGCTTCGGCAAATCCGTAATCGATATCGGCCCGGAAGGTGCTAAGGGGCACTTTGCCCTCCTTGTACCCTTCTTCGCGGGCAATCTCGGCGCCACCAAGCCGCCCCTTGCACTTGACCTTGATCCCGAGCGCGCCCTTCTGCATCGCGAGCTGAACCGCCTTTTTCATCGCGCGGCGAAACCCGATGCGTTTTTCAAGCTGGAGCGCTATGTTTTCGGCAACGAGCTGCGCATCGATCGCCGGCATTTTGACTTCCTTGATGTCGAGGAACACCTCATTCTTCGTGATCGCCGCCAGGTCTTCCTTGATCTTGTCGATCTCCTGTCCGCGGCGACCGATAATCACACCGGGCTTCGCGGCAAAGATACGGACGCGCAAGCGGCTCGCGGCACGGTCGATCTCGACCGACGAGACACCGGCAGTGGCCAGCTTGGCCTTCAGATATTCCCGGATCCTGAGATCCTCGCCGAGAAAAGCGACCGCGTCGCGTTTCGCAAACCAGCGGGCTCTCCAGGGCTTGATGAACCCGACCCTCAATCCGTACGGATGCGCTTTCTGACCCAAGGTACTTCCTCCTCTTTACACTGATCTTCTTTTTAGCATTTCGAACCGGAAGATCAGTTCAGTGCTGAAATTCCGTAATTTCAAATCGCTTATCAGGAAGCGGCTTTCACGGCCTGTTTCTTTTTGGCTTTCGCCTCTTCAGGCGCTTCGCCGCCCCAAACCTTACGGCCCTCGGATACGATGACCGTGAGATGCGAACTGCGTTTCAGGATCCGCTCGGCACGGCCCTTCGATCGGCTCATGAACCGCTTCATCACGGGACCACCGTCCGCGCGGATGTCAGAAACGATCAATCGTTTTTCATCAAGACCGAGATTTTTCGCGTTGGCAATGGCGCTCCTGAGCGTCTTAACCGCGATCCTGGCGCCCTTCCGGGGCATCAGGGAAAGAATTCCGACCGCCTCGAGAGCGGGACGTTTGCGGATCGTATCGATAACAAGACGCAGCTTGCGCGGCGCGATCCGGACGTATTTCGTGACCGCCTTCACCTTGCGAGGGTCCGGGGCCACGGGCGCTTCACTCTTTTTGCTTTCGGTCTTAGCCATGATAAGTCCGCCTATCCTTAGGTTTTGGCACCGGCGGCCATTGCCGCGGCCTTTTCGCCGGAAGCGCTGTGCTTGCGGAACGTGCGTGTCGGAGCGAACTCCCCAACCTTGTGTCCGACCATGCCTTCGGTCACAAACACGCTCAGAAACGTCTTGCCGTTATGGACCGACAGCGTCACGCCGACAAAATCCGGCGTGATCGTCGAACGTCGCGACCACGTCTTGATCGGACGCCGATCCTTTTTTTCAACCGCGGTACGGACCTTCTTCAAAAGCTTTTCGTCTACGAACACGCCCTTCTTCGATGACCGGCTCATTTTCTGCGATCCTTCACGATGTATTTATTGGATGCCTTGTAGCGTTTACGGGTCTTGAGGCCCTTGGATTTCTGTCCCCACGGGCTCTGCGGATGCTGGCCGCTCTTCGATTTGCCTTCACCGCCGCCCATCGGATGGTCCACCGGATTTCTGACAACACCGCGCGCCACAGGGCGTTTGCCCAACCAGCGACCGCGCCCGGCCTTGCCGAGAACAATGTTTTCGTTATCGATATTCGAACACTGTCCCACGGTCGCGAAGGACTTCACGGAAATCTTCCGAACCTCACCCGAAGGCAGCTTGATGTGTGCATAGTCGTTTTCTTTCGCAAGGACCTGCGCGACCACACCGCCCGCGCGGACCAGCTTGCCGCCGCGGCCGGGTTGCAACTCGATGTTATGGACCATCGTGCCATCCGGGATTTTTTCAAGCGGAAGGTGATTGCCGACCTGCACATCGACATCGGGACCGCTCATGACCTCCTCACCGACCCTGAGGCCGTCCGGACACAGGATGTAGCTCTTTTGCCCGTCCGTATATTCAATGAGCGCGATGCGCGCGCTACGGTTCGGATCGTACTCGACAGTCAGGACCTTCGCGGGAACATCAAAGCGGCTGCGCCGGAAATCCACCAAGCGGATCCTTTGTTTGTGCCCACCTCCGATACGACGCGAGGTGATTTTCCCGAAGTTGTTGCGTCCCCCGGTCCGCTTGCGGATCTCCGTGAGCGGTTTATAGGGGCGGTCCACCGTAATCTCGGAAAAATCCGACACATTCCCGTAGCGCCGCGTCGGCGTGACTGGCCTGAATTTAATAAGTCCCATGACAGTTTCCGATAGCTCCTTATTTCGTCAAATCGATCTTTTCGCCCTTTTTCAGGGTTACGATGGCTTTTTTCCAGTCCGGCGTCTGACCGGGCTGATAACGGACCCGGCGCCATTTGCCGTCCACATTGACCGTATTCACGCTCTCAACGTGGACATTGAAGATTTTCTCGACCGCGGACTTGATCTCTTTCTTGTTCGCCTTCGGATGGACCTTGAAGCCGTACTGGTTGGCGCTTTCGGTCGCCCTCGCGATCTTTTCCGTGATCAACGGTTCCAGAATGATGTCGTACATCATGAGGCCCATTATTTCGAATCTCCTGTCAGTCGTTTCTCGAGCGTTTCGAGCGCCGCTTCGTCAATGATAACCTTCGGGCTCTGCAGCACATCGTAGGCGCTGACATCCGCCACGTTCTTGACCTCGACCCATTTCTGCAGATTACGGCTTGCCCGTTTCATATTCACATCCTGCTCCTTCGTGACATAGACCGCTCGCTTGCTCCCGAGCGGAAGCGTCTTGACGATCCCCGCAAATTCCTTCGTCTTCGGCGTCTCAAGCTTCAGGGTCTCGAGCAGCAGCACGTTCTTCTCACGCGCCCTCATCGCGATCGCGACCTGGAGCGCCTTCGTTCGGATCGCCTTCGAAAGACGGACTGAATAATCCCGTGGCCTGGGGCCGAACACGACACCGC
Organism: Candidatus Omnitrophica bacterium ADurb.Bin314; assembly: GCA_002068945.1. GTDB lineage: Bacteria > Omnitrophota > Omnitrophia > Omnitrophales > Aquincolibacteriaceae > UBA1443. Next base: position 29,064 of record MWBI01000172.1, on the reverse strand, counting down.
CGCCGACCCAGATCGGGGAGCGGTTCGAACCGTGACGGGCATTCCCGGTCCCCTTCTGTTTCCAGGGCTTCTTGCCGCCGCCGCGGACTTCCCCGCGGGTCTTGGTACTGGCCGTCCCCCTGCGAAGGTTGGCGCTGTAAGCGTTCCGGACAAGCTCGATCAGGCGGGCGTTGATACGGACCCCGAAGATGTCGGGGTTCAACACCACCTCCTGCTTCTTCTTACCCTCTTTGGTATAAAGAGGCACTTTCATCGTCTTATTCTGCCTTTCGGATCGGACGCTTACTTCGCGCCCTCTTGAGTTTCCTGTTTCGCGGACGTTTCAGAGGAAGCTTTCGGGGATTCCTTCTGATTGCTGACCTTCCATGGATTCTTCTTGCCGCGCTTGAGAGCCGTTTTGATGACGACATAGCCGCCCGCGGATCCCGGGATACTGCCCTTCACGACGAGAAGATTGTTCTCACCGTCGACTTTCATAATTTTGACATTCTCGACATGGACACGCTCATTACCCAAATGTCCGGGAAGTCCTTTCCCCTTGCGAACCTTCTTGCGGGCCCCGGCACCGCCGGCCTGGGAACCGATGCCACCCGGGGCGCGGCCGAACATCGATCCATGTCCCTGGGACGCGCCGCCCTTATAGCCAAGACGCTTCACCACACCCTGAAAACCCTTACCGATCGAGGTGCCGATCACGTCGACGAACTCACCGGCTTCGAAATTGTCCACGCGGACCTCGCTTCCGACCGCAAGATTTTCAAGACTGTCTGTGCGGAATTCCCTCTGGATATTGAGGGGTGGAAGCGCCGCTTTCTTCGTCAGGCCGAGCTTCGGCTTCGAGAGCCTGCGCTCTTTCACAACATCGAACCCGAGCTGCACCGCCTGATAACCGTTTTTTTCCTTCGTCCGAAGCCCCGTCACGAAACACGGCCCCACTTCCAGAACCGTCACGGGAACCTGGCGTCCCTCTTCGTCAAAGATCCTCGTCATTCCGACTTTTTTTCCCAAAAGGCCTAACATAAGATTCCTCTTAGAGCTTGATCTCGACATCCACGCCCGCGGGCAGGTCAAGTTTCATGAGAGCATCCACGGTGCGAGACGTGGGCTCTTCCAGTTCAATAAGACGTTTATGCGTGCGGACCTCGAACTGGTCGCGCGCTTTTTTGTCGATCGTCGGACCGCGGAGCACGGTCGTCTTCCAGATATGCGTCGGGAGCGGTATCGGGCCGATAACCTTGGCGCCTGTTTTTTTCGCGGTCGCCACGATCTCCTGCACCGACTGATCCAGCACCCGGTGGTCATACGCTTTCAGTTTGATACGGATCTTTTCCTTCACTGCCATGATTGATTACCCCGCGATGATCTTTTCCGCAATCTGACGCGGCACTTCTTGATAAGTATTGGGCTCCATCGTATAGGTCGCGCGGCCCTGGGAGAGCGAACGGACAGCCGTCGCATATCCGAACATTTCGGCAAGCGGAACGAGCCCGCGGACAGACTTGAGGTGTCCGCGATTACTAAGCTCCTGAATGACACAGCGGCGGGAATTCAGATCGCCGATCACATCCCCCATGTATTCTTCGGGCATGAGCACCTCGACCAGCATGATCGGCTCGAGAAGGATCGGCTTCGCGTTCTTGAACGCGTCCTTGAACGCAAAAATACCGGCCATTTTAAAAGCGATCTCGGAAGAGTCGACCTCGTGGTAGCTGCCGTCGAAAACGGTCGCCTTGACGTCCGTCACGGGATAGCCGGCCAGAACACCGTTCGTGCAGGCATCCATAACGCCGTCTTCCACCGCCGGGATGTACTCGCGGGGAATCGCGCCGCCGACAATCTTGCTCTCGAACTCGATACCTTTACCGCGTTCGAGGGCCTCGACCTTGAGGTAGCAATGCCCATACTGGCCGCGACCGCCGGTCTGCTTGATGAACTTCCCTTCCGCTTCCGCCATCCCGAGGATCGTTTCCTTGTAGGCAACTTGCGGTTTCCCGACATTCACATGAACGCCATATTCGCGTTTCAGGACATCGACCTTGATGTCCAAATGGAGCTCGCCCATGCCGCCAATCAGGGTTTGAACCGTTTCCTGGTCCGTTTTGACGCGAAAGGTCGGGTCTTCGGCCACGAGCTTACCGATCGCATCGGACAATTTATCACGGTCCGCTTTCGTCTTCGGCTCGATCGCCATCCAGATAACCGGCTCGGGCACAAACATGGCCTCGAGCTGGATCGGATGATTTTCGTCGCAATAGGAATCACCGGTCTTCACATCCTTGAGACCCACCGCGGCAACGATATTGCCGGCGCCCACCTCGTTGATCTCTTCACGCTTGTTCGAATGCATAAGGAGAAGACGACCGAGACGCTCCGTCTTGCCGGTGCGGACGTTATGTATGTAGGAGGACGAGGAAAGCGTCCCGGAATAAACCCGGATATAGGTCAGGGATCCAACGAACTTGTCACTCGCGATCTTGAACGCGTAGCAGCTGAGCGGCGCCTTGTCGTCCGCTTCGCGGCTGACTTCGTTGCCCGTGTTCGGATCGGTACCCTTCACCGGAGGAATATCCTTCGGCGAAGGAAGATAATCAACGACCGCGTCGAGGAGCTGCTGGATGCCTTTATTCTTGAGCGATGACCCCACGATCACGGGGGCCATCTTGAGGCTGATTGTGCCCTTGCGGATCGCCGCCTTGATCTCGGCGACGGTGGGTTCCTGACCTTCGATGAACTTGTTCATCAGATGATCATCGTATTCGGACACCTTTTCAATCATGTACTCGCGGGCCTTTTTGCAGACATCCATGTATTCGGCCGGAATATCAATCGTTTGAAATTTCGCACCGAGGCTATCATCGTCGAAAACGTAAGCCTTCATTTCCACAAGATCGACAACACCCTTAAAGTGCTCTTCGCGCCCGAGCGGATGCTGGATCGGCACCGCGTTCGCGCCGAGCTGGTCACGCATCTGCTGGACGTTCTTCTCGAATTCCGCGCCAGTCCGGTCCATCTTGTTAATGTAAGCAATGCGGGGAACATTGTAGCGATCGGCTTGACGCCACACCGTCTCGGACTGAGGCTCGACACCTTCCACGGCGCCAAACACCGCGACGCAACCGTCAAGAACGCGCAGAGAACGCTCGACCTCGATCGTGAAGTCCACGTGTCCGGGGGTGTCGATCAGATTGATACGGCAGTCCCTCCAGAAACACGTCGTCGCGGCTGAGGTGATCGTGATGCCGCGCTCCTGTTCCTGTTCCATCCAGTCCATGACCGCGGTTCCCTCGTGCACTTCGCCGATCTTGTACGTGCGGCCGGTGTAATAAAGTACACGCTCCGAGGTCGTGGTCTTGCCCGCATCAATATGCGCCGCAATTCCGATATTGCGGATCTTTTCCAGCGGATAATGAATCTTCTTTTCGTCTGCCATAAATTTAATTTTGAGCTATGAGCCCGGAGCTATGAAAAACTCCCTTGCCCCGATCCAAAAACTCCCGACTCCCTGTTATGATTACCAGCGATAATGAGCGAACGCTCTGTTGGACTCCGCCATTTTATGAACGTCTTCTTTCTTCTTGATCGATGCGCCGGTCTTGTTGTAGCCGTCGATCAATTCCTGCGCGAGTTTCTCGTGCATGGGTTTCCCCTTCCTCTCGCGGGAATAGCCCCGGATCCAACGAAGCGCGAGTGAATTACCGCGCTCTTCCGGAACACTGACCGGCACCTGGTAGGTTGCCCCACCGACTCGGCGGGACTTCGTTTCCAAAAGGGGCCGGATATTATCCATAGATTGATGGAAAACTTCAAGTGGTTCTTTTCCGGTTTTTTCCCTGATAATATCGAAAGCCTGATAGACGATCTTTTCGGCGATCGACTTCTTCCCGCACTCCATCACAATGTTAATGAGCTTTGCGACCAGAAGATCGTTAAACCGCGGGTCCGGATCAATCCTTCTTTTTGCTGCGCGACGCCTTCTCATGCTGCCTTTGCATCCTTCTGCTTGGGTGTTTTGGCCCCGTACTTGGAGCGTGATTTAGTGCGGTCCGCGACCCCGGAGGTGTCGAGTTTACCGCGAACGATGTGATAGCGGACGCCGGGAAGGTCCTTGACGCGGCCGCCGCGAACGAGCACGATTGAGTGTTCCTGCAGATTGTGTCCGACGCCCGGGATATAGGCCGAGACTTCTTCCCCGTTCGTGAGACGGACACGGGCAATCTTGCGAAGCGCCGAGTTCGGCTTCTTGGGGGTCTGCGTACGGACGATCAGGCAGACGCCTTTGCGAAACGGAGCGTTGTGCAACGCCGGTGATTTGGACTTCGATTGAAAACGGCGTCTGCCGTACTTGATGAGCTGATTGATAGTCGGTGCCATTATTCCTTCTCCTTTGAGGCTGTCTCTTCAACGGCTTTCGCCTTCAGGGCTTCCGGATCCGGAAGAACATCGGTCAGGTCTTTTTCGATCTCGATGTTCTGATGGGCCTTGAAACCGGTGCCCGCGGGGATCAGATGCCCCATGATCACGTTCTCCTTGAGTCCCTGCAGGAAGTCGCGCTTCCCTGCGGACGCGGCTTCCGTGAGAACACGCGTCGTTTCCTGGAAGCTCGCCGCCGAGATGAAGCTGTCGGTCGTGAGGGACGCCTTCGTGATCCCGAGAAGGATGGGCGTGCCGATGGCCGGCTTCTTGCCCTTCTTCAGCATCTTGGCGTTCTCTTCCGCGAACTTGAGTTTTTCGACGTGGGAGCCGACGAGGAAATCCGTGTCGCCCGGCTCTTCGATGCGGACCTTGCGAAGCATCTGCCGGACAATCACCTCGACGTGTTTGTCGTTCAGCTTCACACCCTGTAGACGATAGACTTCCTGCACTTCGCCGACGAGGTAAGCCTGAAGACTGCGTTCGCCGGAAACCCGGAGAATGTCCTGCGGAACGACCGGACCGTCCACGAGCTGTTGGCCCGCGAGGACCTTGTCACCCTTGTAGACGTTCAGGTGCTTTCCGTGCGGGATGAGATATTCCTTCGCCATTCCCGATGGACTCTTGACGATAATCTTGCGCTGCCCCTTCACGCTCTCGCCGAATTCGATCACGCCGTCGATCTCGGAAATGATGGCGGGATTCTTCGGTTTGCGGGCCTCGAACAGTTCGGCCACACGCGGAAGACCGCCGGTGATGTCGCGGGTCTTCGCGATCATACGGGGCGTTTTCGCCAGCAAGGTACCGCCGGTGATTTCCTGACCGTCCTTCACAACGATATGAGCATCGATCGGGATCGGATAGAACGCAAGAATCTCGTCGTTCGCGCCGACCACGAGCAACTGCGGGTGGTACTCTTCTTCCTTGTGATCGATGATCACGCGTTCGACCATCCCGGTCGTGGCATCCACTTCCTCGTTCATCGTGACATCGGCTATGATGTCCTCAAAACGCACGCGACCCGAGACCTCGGTAAGAATCGGAACCTTGTACGGGTCCCACTTCACGAAAATCGCGCCCTTTTTGACCATGTCGCCATCCTTATGATAGATGATGGCGCCGATCGGGACGGTATAACGTTCAAGCTCGCGGCCCGTGGGATCATGGATCGAGAGCTGACCGTTGCGATTGAGCACCACGATCTCGTCCGTCTTTGTGACAACGGTCTTCAGGCTGTGGTACTGCAGGACCCCCTCGTTGCGGGACTTGTAATAGGACTGCTCGATGACACGCGACGCCGTACCGCCGATATGGAACGTACGCATCGTCAGCTGGGTTCCGGGCTCACCGATTGACTGCGCCGCAATAATGCCGGCGGCGGTCCCGATCTCGACAAGTTTACGCGTCGCGAGGTCACGACCGTAGCATTTCGCGCAAATCCCTTTCGGAGCTTCGCAACAGAGCACGGACCGGACGCGAATCTTCTCGATCCCGGCCTCATCAATTTTCGTGACGATCGTTTCGTCGATGATCTCGCCCGACCTCACGATAACCTGGTCCGTAATGACATCGACAACGTTATCGAGGGCCACGCGGCCAAGGATTCTGTCGGAAAGGGGAACGATGATATCTTCCCCTTCGTAGACCGGCTCCATGATGATGCCCTTCAGCGTACCGCAGTCATCCATCGAAACGATCACGTCCTGCGCAACGTCCACAAGACGCCGCGTGAGGTAACCGGAGTCGGCGGTCTTGAGAGCGGTATCAGCCAGACCCTTACGGGCGCCGTGGGTCGAGATGAAGTAGTCGAGCACGGTCAACCCTTCACGGAAATTCGCCGTGATCGGGCTTTCAATGATCTCGCCCGACGGCTTCGCCATAAGACCGCGCATACCGGCAAGCTGACGGATCTGCTGTTTGGATCCGCGGGCGCCGGAATCGGCCATCATAAAGACCGGGTTAAACTGATCGAGCTCTTCAAACATGATATCCGACACGCGGTCTGTCGCGTGGGTCCAGATATCGATGATCTTGTTCTTGCGCTCACCATCCGTGATGATACCCTGCTTGTACTGGCTCTCGATCGACTTCACTTCCTTGCGCGCTTCAACAAGGATATCCTCTTTCTTCTCGGGGATCCGGATGTCATCGATCCCGATCGAGATGCCACCGCTTGTGGCCGCTTCAAATCCGAGGGACTTCAACCGATCGAGAAGGTCAACCACGACCGCGTGACCGAACTGCGCGTAACAATCCGCGATGATCTTCGAGAGCTTCCCCTTGCTAACCACCTCATTGACATACCGGAAGCCCTCCGGGAGGGTCTCGTTCAGGATGATCCGGCCCATCGTCGTGTCAACGATCTTGCCGTCCACAAGCCGCACCTTGCACTTCGCGTGCTTGTGAATCTGCCCATCCTGATAAGCGAGGAACGCTTCCTGGAAATTGCTGAACACGAGCCCCTCGCCCTTCGCGCCTTCACGCATCTTGGTGAGGTAGTAGATTCCGAGCACGATATCCTGCGTCGGGGTCATGATCGGGTTGCCGCTCGCGGGAGAGAAGATGTTGTTTGCCGAAAGCATGAGGATGCGCGCTTCCATGAGCGCTTCCATCGAAAGCGGCACGTGAACGGCCATCTGGTCGCCGTCGAAGTCGGCATTGAACGCCGTACAAACGAGCGGGTGGATGCGGATCGCGTTACCCTCGATCAGCATCGGCTCGAACGCCTGGATACCGAGGCGGTGAAGCGTCGGGGCGCGGTTGAGCATGACCGGATGCTCATGAATGACCTCTTCCAAAATATCCCAGACTTCGGGCTGCACGCGCTCGACCATCTTCTTGGCGGAACGGATCGTGTGCACATGCCCGCGCTCCTTGAGCTTGCGAATGATGAACGGTTCGAAAAGCTCGAGGGCCATCTTCTTCGGAAGTCCGCACTGGTGGAGCTTGAGATCGGGACCGATGACAATGACGGAACGTCCCGAATAATCCACGCGTTTCCCGAGAAGGTTCTGGCGGAAACGGCCCTGCTTGCCCTTGAGCATGTCGCTCAGGGACTTTAGCGGGCGGTTGCCGGCGCCGAGCACCGGCCGACCATGACGGCCGTTGTCAAAAAGGGCATCCACGGCTTCCTGAAGCATGCGCTTCTCATTACGGATGATGACATCCGGAGCCTTGAGATCCAGAAGCTTGCGGAGACGGTTGTTGCGATTGATAACGCGGCGGTAAAGGTCGTTCAGATCGCTCGTCGCGAAACGGCCGCCGTCCAGGGCAACAAGAGGCCGAAGATCCGGCGGAATGACCGGAATGACTTTCATAATCATCCACTCGGGGCGGTTCCCCGACTTGCGGAATGCCTCGACGATCTTGAGGGTCTTGACGGACCGCGCACGGGACTGCTTGGACTTGGAGGCCTTGACCTGGCGCTGATATTTTTGCGTAAGCTTATCGAGGTCGATCCCGGACAGGAGCTTCTGGATGGCTTCGGCGCCCATCATGGCGTCGAACGCGTCGAGCCCGTACTGCTCCTGGGCCTTGTGGTACTCTTCCTCGGTCAGGAGCTGACGCGCCTTGAGCGGCGTCTGCTTCGGATCGATGACGATGTACTCTTCATAATAGAGGACCTTCTCAAGAGCACGGACGCTCAGGTCGAGGAGGTTCCCGATACGGGACGGCATGGTTTTGAAAAACCAGATATGAGAGACGGGCGTCACGAGATCGATATGTCCCATGCGCTCGCGACGAACACGCGCCTGCGTAACCTCAACACTACAACGGTCGCAAACGATCCCTTTGTGCTTGATACGCTTGTACTTGCCGCAAGCGCACTCATAGTCCTTCGTGGGACCAAAGATCTTTTCGCAGAAAAGTCCGTCTTTTTCCGGTTTCAGGGTCCGGTAATTGATCGTTTCCGGCTTCCTGACCTCCCCCTTCGACCATTTGCGGATGACTTCGGGAGCGGCGATGCGGATTGCGACTGAATCGAACATATTGACATTATAGTTCATACCCTGAGCTTCTCCTTCGCCTCATCATGGGACTCTAACGCGGATTTGGCATCGAGCGTCGGAAGCTTGGCACCGCTGGCACGTTCCGGAGCGATGTCAAGACCGAGCGCCTGCAGTTCCTTCACGAGAACGTTAAAGGATTCGGGCGTTCCCGCGTGAAGCGCGGGTTCACCTTTCACGATGGCTTCGTAGACACGCGTGCGACCGACAACATCGTCGGATTTCACGGTCAGGAGTTCCTGGAGCGTGAAAGCCGCGCCGTAGGCCTCAAGGGCCCACACTTCCATTTCACCGAAACGCTGGCCGCCAAACTGCGCCTTGCCGCCGAGAGGCTGCTGCGTAACGAGCGAGTACGGACCGATCGAACGCGCGTGAATCTTGTCATCCGCGAGGTGCGCGAGCTTCAGCATGTAGATATAGCCAACGGTCGTCTTGTTATCGAACGGATCGCCGGTACGACCATCGATCAGCGTCACCTTGCCATCATCCGGAAGATTGGCTTCTTTCATCATCGCCTTGACCTCGGCTTCGGTCGCGCCGCTGAAGACGGGCGTTTCCACATGAAGACCAAGAGCCTTGGCCGCCCATCCGAGATGGGTTTCGAGAATCTGACCGACGTTCATACGCGACGGAACACCGAGCGGATTCAGGATGATATCGATCGGAGTCCCGTCCTGGAGAAACGGCATATCTTCTTCCGGAAGGATTTGCGCGATGACACCCTTGTTCCCGTGACGCCCGGCCATTTTGTCGCCGACCGAAATCTTGCGTTTCGAGCAGACATAAACGACCACTTTCTTGATGACGCCGGGGGGAAGTTCGTCGCCTTTTTTCACGCGATCGATCTCGCGGGTCCGTTCGGCCACAAGCTCGTCAATCTCGTCGCCCCAAACACGGGCGATCTTCTTGATGTTCTCTTCGAGGTCCGGATCATCGTCGATACGAAGCGAATCCCAGTCGCAGGTCTCGAGTTTCTTGAGATCGCCTTTCGAGATCAAGTGCCCGGCCTTGATCAGCACTTCTCCAAGAATATCGTCGAGAAGATCCTCGGAGAGCTTCTTGCCGATGACCATGTCGGAAACGCGGTGCAACCGCTCGCGCTTGAGAAGGTCGATGCGGTCGTTGTATCGCTCCTTGATCTCATTGATATCCTTGTTCTCCTGACGGCGTTCTTCCTTGGTCTTTGCCGCGGATTCCTTGCGGGCGAACACTTTGACGTCGACAACCACCCCTTCGACGCCCGGGGGCACGGTGAGAGAAGCGTCGCGAACATCTCCGGCCTTTTCACCGAAAATCGCCCGGAGAAGTTTTTCTTCAGGGGAAAGCTCGATCTCCGATTTCGGCGTGATCTTGCCGACAAGCAGATCGCCCGGCTTCACTTCCGCACCGATGCAAACAACACCTTCCTTGTCGAGGTCCTTGAGAGACTCTTCGCTGACGTTCGGGATGTCTCGCGTGATCTCTTCGTTGCCGAGCTTCGTATCGCGGGCTTCGATCTCGAATTCCTCGATGTGCAGCGACGTATAGACATCATCCTTGCAAAGACGCTCGTTGACGATAATCGCGTCCTCGAAGTTGTAGCCGCGCCACGGCATGAAGGCTACGAGCACGTTTCGCCCGAGCGCGAGATCGCCGCCCTGCGTGCCGGCGCCGTCCGCAATGAGGTCGCCGCGCTTCACCTTGTCGCCGACTCTGACGAGAGGCCTCTGGTTGATGCAGGTCCCGGCGTTGGAACGCTTGAACTTCTTGAGCTTGTACACGAAATCATCGATCACGATCTCTTCCGACGACACGGCCTTGACGGTTCCCTTTGACTTCGCGGCCAACACGGCACCGGAATCGACCGCCACATAACGCTCCATCCCGGTGCCGACTAACGGCGCTTCGGTGGTAAGGAGCGGGACGGCCTGACGTTGCATATTCGAACCCATAAGAGCGCGGTTCGCGTCATCGTTTTCGAGGAACGGAATCAGTGCCGCCGCCACAGACACGAGCTGACGGGGCGACACGTCCATATAATCAATCTCTTCCGGCTTCTTTTTTGGAAAATCACCGCGAAAACGGCAGGAGATCATGTCGCTCTGGAACTTTCCGCTGGAATCCACCGGAGCGTTCGCCTGCGCGATCACGTATTTATCCTCTTCGTCCGCCGTGAGGTAATCGATCTTTTCTGTGACTCGACCGTTCGTCACCTTACGGTAAGGACTTTCGAGAAGGCCGATACCATTGACGCGCGCGAACGTACTGAGCGACGCAATGAGACCGATGTTCGGGCCTTCCGGAGTTTCGATCGGACAAACGCGCCCGTAATGGGACGGGTGGACGTCACGAACCTCAAAGCCGGCGCGCTCGCGGGAAAGACCGCCCGGGCCGAGGGCCGAGAGGCGGCGTTTGTGCGTGAGTTCCGCCAGCGGGTTTGTCTGGTCCATAAACTGCGACAGCTGGCTGCGGCCGAAGAACTCCTTGATCGCGGCCGAAATCAGCTTCGGGTTGATAAGGTTGTGGGGCATCGCGGCGTCAAGATCATAGATCGACATACGCTCCACGCAAGAACGTTTCATGCGGGCAAGACCGACGCGGAACTGGTTCTGCAGGAGCTCGCCCACCGAGCGCACGCGGCGGTTCCCGAGATGGTCGATATCGTCCTTATGAACATCGCCGGCCCGGAGCTTGAGGAGCATGCCAACCACACGGATCACGTCCTCACGCTGAAGTGTCGTCTGTTTCATGTTCGGCTCGACGCCGAGTTTTTTGTTGAGCATGAACCGCCCGACAACACCCAGATCGTAACGCTGTTGATCGAAGAAAAGTTTCTGGATGAGATCCTTGGCGCTCGCTTCCGTCGGCGGATCGCCGGGACGGATACGACGATAGATGGCCATCTGCGCGTCAAGTGAGTTGCGATACGGATCGCGCTCGAGCGTATTGATCAGGCAGAGGTCATCCTGCGTAACGCGCGCGATCGAAAAGGACGTGATATTGTTCGCGAGAAGAACGTCGATATTCTCTTTCGTCAGCCTGGAAGCTGCCAGAAGGATCGGCTCTTTGGACTGCGGGTGGAGAATATCCTCCGCGAGGAACTCGCCTTCGACTTCCCTGATCCTGGAACGCTCGAAGCCGCGAATCTTTTCGACGGGATAGAGCTCCTGAAAGATGTCGAAGGTCGATGAATAACCGAGCGCACGCAAAAGCACCGTCGCGAGAATCTTGCGGCGACGGTCGATGTAGGCATACAGGATGTCATTGACATCGGACTCGAACTCAAGCCATGCGCCACGATAGGGAATGATCCGGACCGAGTAGATACGCTTGCCGCTCGGATGAACCGCTTCTTCCAGGGAGGCGCCCGGAGAGCGGTGGAGCTGGCTAACGATCACACGTTCGGCGCCATTGATAATGAAGGTGCCGGTATCGGTCATCAGCGGCAATTCGCCGATATAAACTTCCTGCTCCTTGGCAACACCCTTCCGGACAAGACGGAGCTTCACCTTCAACGGCGCGGCGTAGGTCATCCCGCGCTTCTGACACTCGGGGATGGAATACTTCGGTTTCCCGAGCGCATACCCCTCGTACTCAAGACGACAGGTTCCGTCGAAGCTTTCGATCGGGAAACAATCCGCGAACGCCGCCTCGAGCCCCTGGCGCTTGCGGCGCTTGCCCGTACGATTCGTTTGCAGGAATTCCTCATAGGACCTGATCTGGATCGCGACCAGGTTCGGAAGTTCCATCGTATCCCGGATCTTGGCGAAGCTCTTCCTCTTGATCAAAGGCATCATTAGCTGAATGCCCTCCTTAGAATGATGTGCCTGACACTGGAACGTGCTTACTTGATTTCGACCTTGGCGCCCTGGGCTTCGAGAAGCTTCTTGATCTTGTCAGCTTCTTCTTTCGTGGCACCTTCCTTGATAGTCTTCGGAGCGCCCTCGACGAGGTCCTTGGCTTCTTTCAGGCCGAGGCTCGTCACGGTGCGGATCTCCTTGATAACATTGATCTTCTTGTCACCGGAGTTCACGAGCACCACCGTGAAAGAGGTCTGCTCTTCCGCGGGGGCAGCGGCACCGCCGGCGGCGCCCGGCATGGCGACGACACCCATCGGCACAGCGGCTGCGGCGCTAACGCCGAATTTGTCTTCCAGGGCCTTCACGAGATCCGCGAGTTCGAGGACCGTGAGGGTCTCGATCGAGGTAAGAATACCCTGAAGTTTCTCAGAGATTTGCTTGGTTTCGGTTGCTTCTGTCATGACCTGTTGCCTCCTTGATTGATTTCCTTTGATAAGGACTGTTGGTTATGCGGCGGCTGCCGGAGCCGCTTCTTTCTTTTTCCTGATCTCGGCGATCGTCACCACGAGGTTACGGGTAAGCGCGCCGAGGACGTTGACAACCCCGGCGATCGGCGACTTCATCCGGACCACAACCTGCGTGAGCAGTTCCTTGCGGCTCGGCAACTTCGCGAGCGCCTTGACGAAATCTTCCCCGTGGACCTGACCTTCGAAGATCACGCCCGCGGCCTTCCACTTGTCGTTCGCCTTCGCATAATCCACAATCTTCTTCGAGATATCCTGCGGATCTTTCTCGCCAAAAGTAACGATAATGGAGTCCTTGAGGAATTTTTCGGCGCCCTCAAACTTCATTTTCTCGAAAATCTTGCGGGCCATCGCGTGCTTGATGACCATCGAGCGACGGGCCACTTTTTCCAGGCTGACGCGAGCGGCGGTAAGGTCGGACACCGACAGGCCCTGGAAGCTCGAGATGAACGTGTACGGACTCTTCTCGAATTCCTTAACGATCTCGTTGAACATCAATTCTTTTTCGAAGGAAGGCATGGAATTACAACGCTCCTGTGTTGAGCTTGAGCCCCGGGCCCTGGGTCGCGGAGATCGTCACGCTCTTGAGATATTCGCCCTTGCTGATCGGCGGCTTTGAATCACGGACAGCCTTTATCACAGCCCGGGCATTCTCGAGCAACGCTTCCTCACTGAAAGAAAGCTTCCCGCAAACGGCGTGAAGCCCGGCCGTTTTGTCGCTTTTAAATTCGATGCGTCCGGCCTTAAGCTCCTTGACCGCCTTGCCGATCTGGGGGGTCACGGTCCCGGTCTTCGGCGTCGGCATCAGACCTTTGGGACCGAGCACGCGGCCGAGCTTCGAAACTTCACGCATCATATCCGGATGAGCGACCACGACATCAAAATCGAGGAAACCGTTCTTGACCTTCTCAACAAGCTCGTCACCGCCGACGATGTCGGCTCCTGACGCCTCGGCATCCTTGATCGTCTCGCCCTTTGTAAAACAAAGGACGCGCACCGACCGGCCGCTACCGTGCGGAAGGCTGACAGTCCCGCGGACGTTCTCGTCACCCGCTTCCGCCTTGATGCCCAGCTGAAAATTGAGAGATATTGTTTCGTCCGCTTTGCCCGGTTCGACCTTCTTGAGGATTTTGACCGCTTCGGAAAGCGAGTACGATTTCTCGGGTTCGACTAACGCTGACCTTTTCTGATACCGTTTGCTACGCTTCATAATTCCTCTTATTTCACCACTTCGATGCCCATACTTCGGGCCACGCCTTCGACGATCTTGACCGCACTTGCGATCTTCGTCGTGTTGAGATCCGGCATTTTCGCCTTAGCAATCTCAACGGCCTGCTCCTTCGTGAGTTTGCCGATAGTCTGGCGGCCCGGTTCGGAGGAGGCCTTTGCGAGACCGACCGCTTTTTTGATCGCGGCCGATATTGGCGGATTCTTGAGAATGAAGGTGAACGACTTGTCCTTGTAGACCGTCAGCAGGACCGGAAGCACCGTCCCGGGCCTGTCTTTCGTGCGCTCATTGAACTGCTTGCAGAACTCCATGATATTAACGCCATGCTGGCCGAGCGCGGGGCCGATTGGCGGAGCGGGATTGGCCTGTCCGCCGGGAATCTGCAACTTGATCTTGACCTGGATTTCCTTCGCCATGTTTTTAGACCTTTTCTACTTGCCAGTATTCGAGCTCCACGGGGGTCGGACGGCCGAAGATCGTGACCATCACACGCAACTTTCCGCGATCGGGATTGATCTGCTCGATGACACCGTTAAAATTCGCAAATGAACCTTCCTTGACCCGAACGCTCTCCCCTTCGGAGAACTCGACCTTGGGCTTCGGCTTCGTCATCTTTTCTTCCTGTTCCTGGATGATCGCGCCAACTTCCCGGTCAGTCAGCGGAAGCGGCCTCTTGCCGGATCCGACGAATCCCGAGATGCCCGGGGTGTTCTTGACGAGATACCAGCTCTCGTCGTTGAGTTCCATCTTCACAAGAATATACCCGGGGAAAAACTTGCGTTCGCTGATCCGCTTCTTGCCGGCCTTGACCTCGCTTACCTTTTCGGTGGGGATCAGTACTTCGTGAATGTAATGCGAAAGACCTTCAGTCTCCGCGCGGCTGATGAGACTCGAGCGCGCTTTGGATTCAATGCCTGTTTGAGTATGAACGACGTACCACTTCGCTTCTGCCATGATCTCAGCCGATCAGGATCCGGATCAGGTTTGAGATAAGGAAATCACAGAAGGCAATGAAGATTGCGGCGATGAACGTCGCGAAAATAACGACAACCGTCGCCTGCCAAAGCTCATTCCAGCTCGGCCACGTAACCTTCGCGAGCTCTTCCTTCGTCTGCTGTATAAAATTTCCCGTCTTCTGAAACACGACCTTTTGAGAATCCTTTTCCTTGTCCGTTTTTCAAAACGCAGGCCTGGCAGGACTCGAACCTGCAACATGCGGTTTTGGAGACCGCCGCTCTACCAATTGGAGCTACAGGCCTAAATGGCCTTACTTTTTCTCCCGAAAAAGAACATGCTTGCGGCAACGCGGACAGTATTTCTTGTACTCGAGTTTGTCCGGATTCTTCTTCTTGTTCTTCCTCGTCCAATAGGTCTCCTTGCAATCGCAAGTCGACACTAAGGAAATGATCTCCTGCATTTTGAGATAAAACCTTTATCTTTGCATTTTAAAAACAGTTTAAATACGCTTTCGGCCGTCGGGCTTCTTACGGCGACAATAAACGCCCAATAGCCAGCAGGCTTCGCCTTGAATCGGTAGTTCTTCGGGAAAAACGCGAGACGTTAAGCGATAATCTCGCTGACCACACCAGCGCCAACCGTCTTGCCGCCCTCGCGGATGGCAAAACGAAGTTCTTTTTCCATGGCGACCGGCGTAATCAGTTCCGCTTCGACGGAAACGTTGTCGCCCGGCATGACCATCTCCACGCCGGCCGGCAAAGTCACAACGCCCGTCACGTCGGTAGTGCGGAAGTAGAACTGCGGCCGATACCCTTTGAAGAACGGGGTATGACGTCCCCCTTCTTCCTTGCTCAACACATAAATCTGTGCCTTGAATTTCTTGTGCGGCGTCACGGAACCGGGCTTGGCGATAACCATACCGCGCTCAAGCTGTTCCTTTTCGATACCGCGAAGCAGCAGCCCGACGTTATCACCCGCCCGCCCCTCATCGAGGAGCTTCCGGAACATTTCAACGCCCGTCACGACCGACTTCATGGAACCATCGCGGAGGCCGATGATCTCGACTTCGTCGTTGACCTTGATAACACCGCGCTCAATACGGCCCGTGCCGACCGTACCGCGACCGGAGATCGAAAACACGTCTTCGACCGGCATCAAAAAGGGTTTATCGATATCGCGCTTCGGTTCGGGAATGGTGTCATCCAGGGCCTTGATGAGGTCCATAATGCACTGCGTGGCGGTCGGGTCCGTGGGGTTCTGGACGGCCGGGAGGCTCGATCCACGGATAACGGCGATCTTGTCGCCGGGGAAATCATATTTCGTGAGGAGATCACGCACTTCCATCTCGACAAGGTCGAGAAGCTCGGCATCCTCGACAAGATCACACTTGTTCAGAAATACCACGATCGCAGGAACGCCGACCTGGCGCGCGAGGAGGATGTGCTCACGGGTCTGAGGCATCGGCCCGTCCACCGCGGAGACTACGAGGATCGCGCCATCCATCTGCGCGGCACCCGTGATCATGTTCTTGATGTAGTCGGCGTGCCCCGGGCAATCGACGTGCGCGTAGTGGCGCTTTTCAGACTCGTATTCCACGTGGGAGACCGCGATCGTCACGATTTTGGAATCGTCACGGACGGTTCCGCCCTTGGCGATATCGGAATATTCGCGAACGGTCGCCATACCCTTGGCGGCAAGCACCTTTGTCAGGGCACATGTCAAGGTCGTTTTGCCGTGGTCAACGTGACCGATGGTTCCAACGTTCACGTGCGGTTTCGTACGCTTAAATTGCTCTTTCGCCATGATCCATTCTCCTTGAATTGGTTAACTTTTTCATCTCAGCTGGAGACGGGGCTTGAACCCGTGACCTCGTCCTTACCAAGGACGTGCTCTACCAACTGAGCTACTCCAGCACTCCGGCATCACAACGACTTTCGTCGAAAACGATGCCGTGCACTGCAAATCAGATTTAATCAGAACACTCGACAAACCCGGGAAGCGAACGTCAAAACAGGCCGAGAGGGAAAAATGCCTCACTCCAAATAAAGACAGTATGCTCCTCTGTGGGAATGCCACATTCTATTTAAATCGCAATCAGCGTCAAGTTTTTTTTAAATTATTTTTTGGAACGAAACCATGCGCCTGAAACCTCCGGCGCCATCCCAAAGGGAATCAGGCGGCAAGAGCCCGTTCAATCATTTTAGAATATTGCGGTGAAAAGACCCGGATCAAGAAAAAATACTCTTCAAGGTATTCAGAAAACCGCTTCCGGAACCGGACGATTGTTCCTCCCCCGAAAACCCGGAGAGAGCGTTCGCGGAAAAACCATAACCTGACTTTTTTAACGCGAGAGTCACAACGACATAAGCCATGTCTTCCGGTCCCGCGAGATCATAAAATGTTTGTCCCTGAATGCCGGCTTTAATCCGCTTTTCCTTTTGAATGGTTCCGACCGATTCGACGAATGTGATCGTTCCGACGGAGACAATAAATTCATCGATCATCACCCGCGGCGTTTTTGAACCGATCCGTTTCCGGGAGGAACCGCTTCCCGCATCGAGGCGACCGGATGTCTTCTCCCGCTTGAGCGCCTTCAATTCCATCACGTTAAGCCCCTTCCCGGGGATATGCGTCACCACCAGTTCCCGAAGGCTCAGACCGACGGCTTTCAGACGCAAGACCCCTTCCGGGATTTTGGTGATGTCCACTGAGACGATCGCAAGCGGTATATCCGCCAAAAGACCCGGGGGATAATGATGTGGGTTCCCCACTTCAAGATCACGAACTTCAAAACCGGTGTTCTTCCAATCCATCTTCACCGAACCAATCTCGACAGGCGCCCCGAGCCCCCAGCTCAGACCCGCCTTGAGCCCCTGGCGCAGGACCCAGGCGTGAAAGATCAGCCCGAGGACCGCAAGGATGATCGCAAGCCGGA
This sequence comes from Candidatus Omnitrophica bacterium ADurb.Bin314, assembly GCA_002068945.1. Lineage (GTDB taxonomy): Bacteria > Omnitrophota > Omnitrophia > Omnitrophales > Aquincolibacteriaceae > UBA1443. Next base: position 11,224 of record MWBI01000172.1, on the reverse strand, counting down.
TCAAATGGAACACCAATTTGATGAATGCGGCGATCATGACTTCCCCCTTGTTCTGTCTCCTAGTATCGGCATTTCTGTTGAAACTTTCAGAAACAATCGGATAATGAAACGTCATGGCGGGCACAAACGACCTCCCCAGGCTCTTCAGGATGCTCGGAGTCGCGGTCACAATCCCGGCAATCCTTATTTCCGGTCCTTTGGCCGGGTTCCTGCTCGCCCATTGGTTAATCAAGCAGTGGAATTTAAGTCCGAAATTGATTATGATATCGGTGCTTTTGGGTCTTCTCGGATCCTCGATCCAGACCATACGGCTCATAAAACACCTCTACAAGGACATCAGCCCATAGCCATGGACCAGACCGGACACGATATTGCCCAGACCGCTCATGCGACCGCACAAGCCGTCGGGGAGGCTCACGAGCTTCCCAACTTCTTGACGGTCCTGGCCAAACTCTTCCCCGAAAATCCGGTCTTCGATTTTCTCCATCGCTGGGAGAATGTCGTCTTCTCCCTGCTCGTAATCGGATTCATCGGCTGGCGAGCGATCGCCGCGGCCAGGACCGGGCGGTTCATCCCGAAGGGCGCACAGAATGCGTGGGAAGCCGTTACCGAGGGCCTCACATCCTTCGTGACCGGCATCCTCGGCCCCAGGGGGGTCGTGCACGTCCCGTTCCTTGGCACCCTCTTCATATATATACTGTTTGACAACTGGCTCGGCCTCGTCCCTTTTCTGAAATCCCCTACAAGCGGATGGAGCACCACGATCGCGCTCGCCATCGTGACGATCGTCTACGTCCACGCAACGGGAATCCGGGAGCAAGGCCCTCTCAATTATGCCAAACACATGATGGGAAGCCCCCAGGGCATCGTGGGGATCGCGCTCGCACCGCTCATGCTGGTCATCAACATCACCGTCGATTACCTCGCCGTGCCGCTTTCGCTTTCGCTCCGTCTTTTCGCCAATATCTCGAGCGAGGACCGTCTGCTTTACAAGTTCGCCGAGCTCAACGTGATGTACAAGATGCTCCCCTTCTTCTTCCAGCTTTTCGCGAACGTGCTCGTGATCATTTTCAGTCTGGTCCAGGCGTTCGTGTTCCTGCTGCTCTCGACCGTGTACATTTCCCTGATCATGCCCCGTGAGGATCATGACCAGGACGGGAAGGCCCACGAAAAAAAGGCAATCGCTATTCATCACTAACCAAAGGAGACTGTTCATGAACGTTCAGATCGTTTTAGGTTTCACATTACCTCTCGGACTCGCCATTACTGCATTCGGTTCCGCGATCGCGCTCGGGAAGGCCGTGGCCGCCGCCATGGATGCAACCAGCCGCCAGCCTGAAGCGTCGGGCAAGATTCTCGTCAATATGATGGCCGGATGCGCCCTGATCGAAGCCTTGACGCTTTACGCGCTCGTATTCGGCTTCGTGCTCATGGGCAAGATTTAACCCCCGAAAGGCTCCATGGAATATTTTCAGGAGAACATCCGTTTAGGTGAGGTCTTCGTCCAGCTACTCGCCTTTCTGATCGTGTTTTTCACGCTCAGGAAGTTCGCCTGGAAACCGCTCACCAGCGTCCTCAAGGCGCGCCGCGAGCGGATCGAACATGAGTGGACGGGTATCGAGCAAATGAAGGCCGAGGTCGCAAGACTCGAGAAGGAATACAAGGAACATCTTCAGAAAATCGACGAGGAGGCACGCGTGAAGATGCAGGAGGCCATCCAGGAAGGCCGCCGCGTTGCGCGCGAGATCCAGGAGAAGGCGCGGGGGGAATTCCAGACCTCTCTCGAAAAAACCAGGGCCAACATCGAGATCGAGTTCGAGAAGGCCCGGATCGAACTCCGCCGCGAGGTCGCGAAGCTTTCGCTCCAGGTCGCCGAAAAGGTGATCCGCGAAAAAATGGACGCGGCCCATCACGAGAAAAAAGCGATGGAGCTTATCGAAGAACTCGGGAAGAAACCATGAGCGAGACCCTTGCGAGCATCCGCTACGCCCGCGCCCTCTTCGAGATTTCCCGGAAGGAGGACTGCCTGGCCGAAACCGAGGCGTGGCTTTCCCTTTTTGAGGAGAATGCGAAACGGCATCCCCGAATCAATGCCCTGATGCAGAACCCGATCGTCAGCGATGCTGAAAAATTCGCGTTCCTCGATAAGATCCTCCCGGGTGACACGCTCACCATCCTCAAAAATTTCCTGCGCGTCCTGATCGAGAAAAAACGGTTCGCGCTCCTCGGTGAGATCCGGCAGACCTTTCATGCCCTGTACGACCGCCACCGAGGCTCGCTCGAAGTGGTATTGATCTCCGCGGTCCCTCTTTCGGAGGCGGTCCGGAACAAGCTCAAAGAAACTCTCGCCGCGAAGCTCGGTTCCTCCGGCGGAACCGGAAGCCCGAAGGAGATTCATCTGGTGCAGAAGACCGAGCCGTCCCTGATCGGCGGGTTCATCCTCCGCTTTGACGGCAAAGAGATCGACTGCTCGTTCAAGAAACGTTTTCGTGAGATCGAACAACAGCTACTTGCTCAATAAGGAAGGTCCCGATGCTTAAACCCGAAGAAGTCACGCAGGTCATCGAAAAAGAGATCCGAAAATACCAGACCAGGATCGAGCTCGAGTCTGTCGGTTACGTCCTTCAGGTCGGCGACGGAATCGCACGCGTCTACGGACTCGAAGAGGCCATGGCCGGCGAACTCGTGATTTTTCATGACGGGACCCCCGGCATGGTGCTGAATCTCGAGCACCATCATGTCGGTGTCGTGATCTTCGGCGCGGACCGTCAGATCAAAGAGGGTGATCAGGTCAAGCGCACGGGCAAGATCGCCCAGGTCCCGGTCGGCGACGCCCTGAAGGGCCGCGTCGTCAACCCGCTCGGCGAACCGCTCGACGGCAAGGGCCCGATCGCGTCAAACAAGATGCGCCCGGTCGAGGCGATCCCGCCCTCGGTCGTCAAACGCCAGCCCGTCAAGGAACCGCTCCAGACCGGCATCCAGACGGGAAAGACCGCTATCCTCCTCGACACGATCCTTCACCAGAAGACGACCGGAGTGCAGTGTATCTACGTCGCGATCGGCCAGAAGCTTTCGACCGTCGTCACGCTTGCCGAAACGCTCAAAAAATACGGCGCGATGGAATACACGACGATCGTGTCGGCCTCCTCGGAGGATCCCGCGCCGCTCCAGTACCTCGCGCCGTACGCCGGCACCGCGATCGCCGAGGAATCCATGTACTCCGGCAAACACGCCCTCGTGGTCTATGACGACCTTTCAAAACACGCGGTCGCCTACCGGCAAATGTCGCTCCTTCTGCAACGTCCTCCGGGCCGCGAGGCATATCCCGGCGATGTCTTTTATCTCCATTCCCGCCTGCTCGAGCGCGCCGCGAAGCTCCGCGACGACCTCGGCGGAGGCTCGCTCACCGCGCTGCCCGTGATCGAGACCCAACTCGGTGACATCTCGGCCTACATCCCGACAAACGTCATTTCGATCACGGACGGCCAGATTTATCTGGAAAGCGACCTCTTTTACGGCGGAGTCCGCCCCGCGATCAATGTCGGTCTTTCCGTGTCGCGCGTCGGCGGGAACGCCCAGACCAAGGCCATGAAACAGGTGGCCGGCATGCTGCGTCTTTCGCTTGCCCAGTACCGCGAGCTCCAGGCCTTCGCGCAGCTTTCCACCGACCTCGACAAGGCTACGCAAGACCAGCTCGCGCGGGGGGAGCGCATGACCGAGATTCTGAAGCAGGACGATCTCTCTCCCATGCCGCTGGAACATCAGGTGGTCATCATTTTCGCCGGCAACGAAGGACTCCTCGACGATATTCCCGTCGGGCAGATCAGCCAGTTCGAAACCCGGCTCCTTGATTTCATCGACCAGAACTACCTTGATATCTTTCATGAAATCTCACAGAAAAAAGTCATTTCGGACCCGCTGAAAGAGAAAATGAAGCAGGCGGTCCTGAAGTTCAAACAAACCTTTAAAGTCTAGTGCGGTGTACGGCGTACGGAGTTCTGTAAAAAAACGGAACTCCGTGCTCCGGCCCCCGCGCTCCGCACAAGGATTATGAGCGGTCAACTACGAACGATTAAAAACAGAATCCGCAGCGTCGAGAGCACGAAAAAGATCACGCGTGCCATGGAGATGGTCTCCGCCGCGAAGCTGAAGCGCTTCCAGAAGGTCCTCGATCAGGCCGCGCCTTACACCACGGCGCTCGAGGGCCTCCTCGGCAGGCTCATCGAAGCGAAAACGCCCTTTCGTCATCCCCTGCTCACCCCGCGGCCGGAAAAGAAACGCGCGCTCATGGTCGTAACATCGGACACGGACCTTTGCGGATCGTTCAACATGGACCTCGTCGATGAGGCGACGCGTTTCCTCGGGACTTTACCGGAAACGCCGGTCCTCGTCGGGTTCGGGAAGAGCGGCGTAAACGCCCTCGGCCGCATGGGCCTGACGTGCCACACCGTTTTCAAGGACACGAAAACAGCGGACCTGGAACACGCGGTCAAGAAAACCGGGTTGCTGCTTGAAACCCTTTTCCGCGAACACAAGGTCGATGCGGTCTATGTCACTTACCCGCGCTTTATGACAAAGGCCTCGTTCAAGGCCGTCACGGAAAAGCTCCTCCCCTTGACGTTGGAAGCCGAAAACGCGGCCGTCTCCTCGGTCGAATACATCTTCGAACCGGGCGCGGAGTTCCTTTTCACAAAACTGGTCCCCATGATCTTCGAGGCAAAGGTCCGGGAACTTTTCATGGGATCGTTTGTGGCCGAACAGACCGCTCGCATGAACGCGATGCATCAGGCCACGAAGAACGCCGGCGAGCTGATCGAATCGCTCACGCTCACGCGGAACAAGATCCGTCAGGCCGCCATCACCAAAGAACTGATCGAGATCGTTTCGGGATCGAAAGCAGCTAAACAATAGTACGGCGTACGGAGTACGGAGTCTTGCGCAAGCAAAGGGCTCGGTGCTTCGCATCCCGTGCTTCGTACCAAGGAGAGCTTATGTCATCAGGCAAGATCATCCAGGTCATGGGACCCAGTGTGGACGTCGAATTCGAGGCCGGCCGGCTTCCGCCAATCCTGAACGCCCTCGAGATCGACCTCCCGGGGTCCGAATCGCGCAAGCTCGTCCTCGAGGTCGCGCAACACACCGGCGACAACGTTGTCCGCTGCATCGCGCTCGCCTCCACGGATGGCCTCGTCCGCGGCATGCCGGTCCGCGACACGGGCGGCCCGATCTCGGTGCCGGTCGGCGAGCAAACACTCGGCCGCGTGTTCAACCTGCTCGGGGACGCGATCGACGAAGCCGGCGCGATCAGGGAGCCCGGCAAGAAACGTTCCATTCACCGGAAACCGCCCACGTTCGAAGACCTTCTTCCGGTCACTTCGATTCTCGAGACCGGCATCAAGGTCATCGATCTTCTCGCTCCGTACCCGAAGGGCGGCAAGGTCGGATTGTTCGGCGGCGCAGGCGTCGGCAAAACCGTCATCGTCATGGAACTCATCCACTCGATCGCGACCGAACACGGCGGCGTCTCGGTCTTCTGCGGTGTCGGGGAGCGCACCCGTGAAGGGAATGATCTCTGGCTCGAGCTGAAGGAATCGGGCGTCATCAAGAAGACCGCGATGGTGTTCGGCCAGATGAACGAGCCGCCCGGAGCGCGCCTGCGCGTCGCCCTCACGGGCCTGACGATGGCGGAGTACTTCCGGGACGAAGCGCACCAGGACGTGCTTGTCTTCATCGACAACATTTTCCGTTTCACGCAGGCGGGCGCCGAAGTATCGGCGCTCCTCGGCCGCATGCCGTCGGCGGTCGGTTACCAGCCGAACCTCGCGACCGAAATGGCGGAACTCCAGGAACGCATCGCGTCCACCAGGGCCGGCTCCATCACGTCGGTGCAGGCCATTTACGTTCCGGCCGACGACATCACGGATCCGGCGCCCGCAGCGGCCTTCTCGCATCTTGACGGAGTCACGGTGCTCTCGCGTCAGATCGTGGAACTCGGCATCTACCCGGCCGTCGATCCCCTCGCATCAACCTCGCGCATGCTCGATCCGCGCATCGTGGGCGAGGACCACTACCATACCGCGCGCGAGGTCCAGAGGATTCTCCAGCGCTATAAGGACCTCCGCGACATCATCGCGATTCTTGGGATGAACGAACTTTCCCAGGAAGACAAGGAGCTCGTCACGCGCGCGAGAAAACTCGAGAAATTCCTGTCGCAGCCATTCTTCGTGGCGGAAGCGTTCACGGGCCGTCAGGGCCGTTACGTGCAACTGAAGGACACGATCGCGAGCTTCAAGAAGATCATCGCGGGCGAGCTCGATCATATCCCCGAACAGTGTTTTTACATGTGTGGCGGGATCGAGGACGTGATCGAAAACTTTGAAAAAACCAAGAACCGATAAACTCAAAAGGACTCGTTCCTTGGGACGAGGAATCAAAACGGATCCCGGAGCGCCGGTTCCGGGTCCCGGAATTTAAAAATGACTGAACCTGTTTATACATTACGGATCGTGACCCCGGTGGGCATCGCCTATGAAGGTTCCGCCGCGCACACCATCGTGCCGGTCGAGCGCGGCTTCGTGGGCATCCTCGCCCATCACGCGCCGTACCTGACCTCGTCCGCGGGAGGAAAGCTCTCCGTCAGGGAGAAGAACGGCAGCCTCAAGGAATTCACGGTCGAACACGGTTTCTTCGAATTTAACGGGAACCGGGCTCTATTCCTCACCCATTCCTGTTCACCGGTCAAATAAAGAATCTGCCATGCACAAAAAGAACCATGCCCGCGAATCCGAGACACGCGAGGCGATGCGCGGAGGGGCCGGCAAGATCACCGTCCGCCACTACTTCAAGCCCGGGGATCTCAAGGCCCGCACGCGTCTTTGCGCGGAGCTTGTCATCCCCGCGGGCGCGAGTATCGGCGCCCACGACCATGTGGACGAGGACGAGATTTACATCATCCACCGGGGTAAAGGCATTATGACGGACGGTGGCGAGGAATTCGAGGTTGCGGCGGGCGATGCCGTCGTAACCGGACAGGGCGCGTTTCATTCCATCCGGAACACCGGCACGGAAGACCTCCTCATCACGGCCGTCATCATAAAGTATTAACTTCATGACATCACGCGCGCCAGACCGCATGCCTCACGGAACATCTTTGATGGGACAGCCGTATCCTGCAACCTTGCGGCGCGCGGCTTTGAGCCTGATGTAACCCATGACCGGCGCCTTCCCTTCCGAGATCCACATCCCGGACAAGGTCCTTTCGGGGAAAAATGGCGTCTTGGAATTTCCGGGCAAAGCGGCCTCGTTCGGATCCCGCGGCGTGATCGTTCACGGCGCTTCCGTCGAAAAGAACGGACTCAAATCCAGTCTCGTTCCCCTTTTAAAGAAAGCCGGTGTCGAAACCGCCTGGTTCTGCCGCGGGAAAGCGCACCCCCACGCGCTCCAGGAAGCTTCCGTTCAGGAGATCCGCGACGTGATCGCGCTCGGCAAAAACACGAACGCCCGGTGGATCGCCGGGATCGGCGGCGGGAGTGTCCTTGATCTCGCGAAAGCCGCGGCGGGCCTTTATCACGCTCACGAGGACCCCGTCTATTACCAGGAAGGCGGGAAACTCACGGAAAAAGGAATCCCGTTCCTCGCCGTCCCCACAACCGCCGGCAGCGGTTCCGAGGCCACGTTGAATGCGGTCATCATCAATCCCGGGAAAAAAGTAAAACTCTCGATCCGCCACCCCGCCTTCCTCGCCGCCGGGGTGATCCTGGACCCCGAACTCCTGAAGACGGTCCCGGAGAGCGTCATGGCCCACTCGGGGATGGACGCGCTTGTCCAGGCCTATGAATCCTACACCTCAAAGAACGCGACGCTTTTCACCGAAACGCTGGCTCTTCGAGCGATCGAGATGATCGGCGCGAGCCTCATTCCCGCCGCCAAACCCGCCCCAACCGATATCCAACCTACGAGGTTGGATATCGGTGAACGGGACAAGGCGCTGCACGATATGCTTTTCGCGAGTTTCCTCGCGGGGCTCGCATTCTCGCATTCCCGGCTCGGCGTGATTCACGGGATCGCACACTCTCTCGGCGTTCTCTACGGCGTGCCGCACGGCCTCGTCTGCGCGGCCTGCTTCATTCCGTCGATCAAGATGAATCGTGAGGCCATGGGAGAAAAATACGCCCGGATGAGCCGCGCCCTGGGTGGCGACCTCACTGAAAAAATCACGACGCTTCAGACCGCGCTCGGCATCACGTCTCCCTTCAAGGGGAAACCCGTGATCGAAAAGGAAAAGATCATCGCGGAGACCCTCAGGTCCGGCTCCACTGCCGCGAATCCAAAACCGGTCGAGCGCGAGGACGTCGAATTCCTCCTGGGTGAGCTCTTCTAGCAAAGGGGACTGTCCCCTTTTTTTATTTCATGCTACCATCCTCCCCGTCATGATACATTTCCTGGAATACCTCGCAGCCTCGGCGCTCATCGCGCTCGCGAAAGCCCTACCCGTCCGGACCGCGGCGTGGATCGCCTGTCGTTTCGCGGACCTGTCATACTGGATCCTCCCGGCCCGCCGCCGGGTCGCCCTCGGGAACGTCGGGAAGGCTTTCGGGGACTCCCTTGCCGCGAGCGAAAAACGATCGATCGTCCGCTCCGCCTTTCGCAGTGCCGCGCTTTCCATGATGGAACTTTTCATCGTCGAAAAGACCGCCGCAACCGCCCGGCAGCACTTCAAGCTCCTGAACAACGAACGGCTCGAGAAAGCCTTCGCCGCCGGAAAAGGCGTGATTCTTGTGATCGCGCACCTCGGTTCATGGGAGTACCTCTCGTTCCTCCCTTTCCTGACCGGACAGCCCTGGTCCGTGATCGTCAAGGACATCAAGAACCCGCACCTCGACCGGCTCATCACGAAAAAGCGGAAGGTCATGACCGTGAACCCGGTCCCCAAGAACAATTCCATCAAAACCGTTCTGCGGGAACTGAAGCAAGGGCGCGGCGCCGCGATCCTGATCGACCAGTGGGCCGGCGACGACGGAATCTGGACGGATTTTTTCGGAACACCGACCTCGACCACCTCTATTCCCGCGAGACTCGCCCGGGCCATGGGTTCGGCCCTCGTGCCTGCCTGCTGCCTGAGGACGTCTCCGGGTGAATACGAGATCCATATCGGGGAACCGGTATCGTGGGACCGGGACGCGCGCGATTGGGAAAGCACCGTGACAAAACAACTGAACGCCATCCTGGAACAAAAGATTCGCGAACATCCCGGACAATGGCTTTGGGGACACCGGCGATGGAAACCAAAACCGGCAAATCTCCGGGAAACGGCCTGAAAACCGCTCAAAACGGAACGGTCAACACAAGCACCGGCCTGTTCGTTGTGTCCTGATCGTGAGGCATGGGGCCGGATTTCAAAATGAACATTGAGCTAACAATCGAAAAAATCGCGTTCGGCGGCGACGGTCTCGGTTTCGTTGACGGGAAGGCTTATTTCGTGGAGGGCGCTCTTCCGGGCGAGCGGGTCCTCGCGCGTATCAAGAACGACAAAAAAAATTACGGCAAGGCGCGCCTGCTCAGGATCCTGCTCCCTTCCCCCGAACGCGTCGAACCACCCTGTCCCTACGTTCGGGCCTGCGGCGGATGCCAATACCAGCATCTCCGCTACGAGGAAGAGCTCCGCTGGAAGGAGCTGCAGGTGCGTGAAAGTTTCGCGAAGGAACTGCGCGCGGACGCGCCCTTCATCCAGCCGATCCGTCGGGGGCCGAAGGAATACGGATACCGGCAGAGCATCACGCTGCACCGCACGGTCAAGACCAACCAGAAACCCCACCCACTCGCATTCATCGGCCGCGACAACCATTCATTCGTTTTCATCGAGAACTGTATGCTTGCGGACGAGAACCTTAAAAGCGTTTTCGCGGCGCCGCACGCGCTCGGTAAATACGAGATCAAACGCGTCTTCAAGATCGGCCAGGACAAGGGGATCGTCTCAAGCGAGGAGGACAGGCTTTACCGCGTTCCGCTCGGGGGTGAGGTGTTCTGGGCTCATTCGCGCGGATTCTTTCAGAACAACCTCGATGTGACGGAACTGGTCGCGGAAGAGGTCGCGGAGATCGTCCGCGAGACAGCCCCCTCGCGTTTCATCGATCTCTATTCCGGCGTCGGCACCTTCACGGTCCTCTCGGCCCCAAAGATCCCCGAGCTCTGCTGCTTTGAGCAAAGTCCGTACGCCATCGACTGCCTCAGGCGCAATCTGAACGAACGTGGCCTTCCGGGCGCGATCTTCCGCGGAAAGGTCGAACAAATGTTCCCGAACTTCTGGCTGGGGAACCGGAAAGAAGACTCCTTCATCCTGCTCGACCCGCCGCGTCTCGGGATCACGCCGCAGCTCGCCGAGTTCTTCTCGAAGGCGGACATGATCACGAACCTCGTCTACCTCGCCTGCGACCTCCAGATCCTCTTGAGGGACCTCCGGATCATTCTCTCGAAAGGGAATTACCGGATCCGGACCGTAGTCCCCTTCGACATGTTCCCGCGCACGAAACACCTCGAGGTTCTCGCCTGGCTCGAGCGCGCGTGACCGGGGACAGCCGTTTTTGACAAAAAACGACGGCCCGGCCGCTCAGTAGATGTCTTCCGCAATCATGTGTTCGTCCGAGAGGCCGAAGTAGTGCGCGAACTCATGCAGGACCGTGTCCCGTACCGCTCGACGGATCTCACGGCGATCTTGGCAGGAACGCAGGATCGGGCCCCGGAAGATCGTGATCCGGTCCGGGAAAACGGGACCGTCATGGTGGGTCCTTTCGCCATACGGTACACCTTCGTAGAGGCCCAGGAGCTCTTCTTCTCCGCCGCTCTCCTTCTTCTGCCGGGCCGACGGTTCAGCGCGAATCACGACCGCGACATTCTCAAGCCTTCGCGCGAATTCCGCGGGGAGACCCTTCACCGTTTCCCGGACGAGCGCCTCGAACTCGGCGGACGTCATCTCTTCCTTGCGGCTCTTTTCCGGAACCTCTTTTCTTTTCATCTTTCCCGCTCCTTCTTTTCCTCTGGGCGATCACCCGCGGCAAGGAACTCGCTGAAACATTCCGGGAGCGCGGATCTGAATTTCAGTTTCTCTTCCGTCACGGGATGGATGAATTCGAGACCTGACGCGTGCAGAAGCAGGCGCTCGGCTTTTACGACGGAACGCATGTCTTCCTGCCAGCCTTCGTGGATGTAGCGCTCGAACACGGCGGGG
>MWBI01000171.1 GCA_002068945.1 Candidatus Omnitrophica bacterium ADurb.Bin314 | reverse complement strand
GAGGTGCTCGCGATCATGGATGCCTCGGGCCGGTTAATGGAAAAAGGCCTTCCCAAAAAAGAGGTCCACGCCCGGCATCTCGAGCACATGACGGGGCATATTTATTTCTTCGACCCCGCGGGAAATCTGATCTTCCAGAAACGGAGCCCGCGTAAATCCCAGTCGCCGGGCCGGCTGCAGGTCGCGGTCAGCGGGCATATCAATTTCGGAGAAACGCCGGTCCGGGGAACGCTCCGCGAAGGTTTCGAGGAGTCCGGCATTACGATCGATCCCGCTTCCGGCCGGTTCTATCAGATCTCGGAGGTCAACCAGGTCTATCGTCCTTCGGCGAACGAGCATACGACGGTCTTCGCATATTTTCTGACGCCGGAGGAAATGGGGATTCTCCGGGACAATTACAATACGGAGGAGAACGAGCTCTTTTGCGTGATGCCGTTTTCGGTGTTTGAGGAGCGGCTCGGGAAATATCCCGACGCGTTCTCGGGAAGCCTGCATTTCCTCGTCGAAAAACATCCGGAACTTCTGACGCGGCTCAAGGACCTCGTCCGGGACCGGGAAGGGTTCACCCCGCTCACGCAAGTTTCTTCCGTCCGTTCCGAAATGCGGGGCGAGGATGATGAATGGATCCGTATCTCTTGGGGAGCGATCCGGATGGCGGAATACATCCATGATAAAGGTTTCAAGGCGATCCTGGTCTCCGGGGACAGCGCGGACATTCCGAAGGAGCTGGTCGATACCGCCTGGGAACGTCTTTATCCCGGGCAGGGCATGCCCGCATGGTTCCTCTTCGACGGGAGAGAGAACAAAGTCCTTTACCGGGACTGGGCGACCGCGCGGTTCTTCGGGGAAGATTCCGCCCGGGCGCAAAGCGCTTTCCTCGAAGGAGCCGTCAGGATTCTTGACGACAAGGTTTCCGCGGACGGAGGTACCCGTCTGGCGGCGATCAAAAACGAGGAGATAGTTTTTTTGGACAGCCGCGCTTCGATCGGTACGAAGATATCTCTCCTCAAAGAGGTATTCAAGAAAGCCGGGTTCCCGAAAGTTTCCTACGCGGTTCTGACGGTCGATCACATCGAAACCGTCCCGATTCTCCACCCGGATCTTTTTGTGGCGGTCGACGAAAAACAGGCGGCGCAGAACTTGCGGGTCCTGGATATCTCTCTCTCAAGGGGTAGAAAGAATGATCCTTCCACGCCGCCCTACAGCCTTGAACAGGTCCGTCAAATCCTTGATGCCATGAAAGAGGATATCCGTACCGCGGAACTTCCTCCCCGCCCCGAGTTCCGGTCCCGGCGGTCCGAAACGAGAAGCGTTGAAAGTCCGGTCCCTGAAAAAACAGACAGCGCGGCAGCGACGCGGGAACTTGAGCCGCTGCGCGGGCATTTTATGTCAACAGGGGAATACATGGCCGCTTTTGAAGGGACGCTTCGGATCGGGATCGGGAAGGACACCGCGGGACGTTTTGTGAATTTTGAAGTGGAGCCCGTGACGAATGAAAACGGCGTGCCGTCCTCCTTGCCCACGGAAGCCTTCTTCCGGATCATTTTCCCGGGCGATGACACTGAAGAGTACCGGATCGCGATCCAGGATTTTGAAGTGGTGAACGATGAGGCAGAAACCGCAGCCGCTCCGGAGGAGAATCCGGCAGACAAGATCAAACGGGAAGCGGAGGAGGTCTCCCGGCAGGCCTTCACTTATGTCGTCGCCCGGGAGCGGGATGATACCCTGGGGATCACACATGGGGATCTGTTCGAGGTGGCCGACCAATATCTCAGCAAAGGGAAGCATTTCACTTTTCAGATTTTCACGATCGGCGACCGGACATGGTTCAAGGTCGTGGACTATTCGCTGAACGGCACGAACATCTCCGCGGACATCGACCCCGATACGGTCGTGTACCCGCAGCGTCTTGAAGTTCTGACCACGTTCGATGAACGCCTGGACGAAGTCAGTTCGAAAAGCCTCCAGGTGCGCGAAGCCTGGACGGACAAGGTCGAGGGGGGACAAGCCTTTGAAAGATTCAAACTCATGCTGGACGGCGCGGCGCAGTTGTATCTGGAAAGCGCTGAATTCCCCGAACTCCGGGAGAAACGAAAGAAGATTCTCGCGACCTATTTTTTCCCGGACTCGATCGGTCACTCGCCGCTTCGCGCCGAGTACGCCCTCAATTGGCTTCACCGGTTCAAGGACGATGACCGGGCCTCCGTGGTCACGCCTGTGGGGGAACTGGCCTGTAAATATGCCGTCAGGTTCCGCCGGTTTGTGGAGTTGCTTCCCGCCGAGGATGAGGACGGTGTTCCCGAATCGCTTCGCAAGGAAGCCAAAAAGGTGCGGGCCGAGTTGATGGGGAGGACCCAGCCGTTCTTCAACCCGAGCAATACGATGAAGCTTACGACGCAGGCCCTGAGGGATATCGACGAGATGAACAAAGATCCTCATCCCCGTCCCCGGGTCACGTTCAAGCGCCGCTCGGAGATGCGGAGCGAAGGCGCGAGGCCGGAGCTGACAATGGATTTGCAGTTCACCAATGATTTTTATGACAGGATCAGCGGTCTGGATGAAGCCGAGCGGGAATCTTTTATGTCCCAGCTGCATAGAACGCTCACAGGAATCCAGGAAACCACAAGCAACACGGGCGTCGGCAAAGCGCTCAAAGGGCTTTCAGGCGGCTACAGCGAGTTTACGTGGAGGGCGGCGCTGCGGGTGATTTTCCGCTACAACATCGTTAGCGCGGATGAGCCGGGTGGGGCCATGCGCCGGAAAATGACGTTCTTTCTCTATTGGGACAAAAAGGAAAGCTCCAACAACCAGAAGCCTCTGGATGACGCCATCGCGGCGAGTGCCGGCTCCGGCCTGGTCAAAGATCCCGCCAGAATCCGGCAAATGAAACAGTGGCTCTACGGCGCCGGGAAAGCGCGGGAGCCCTCCGTGCCCGAGGATTTTCCGTTCCTCGAAAAGAATCTCGAGCCGCTCGTCCTTTCCTATCTTCAGCTCGTGACGGACCTGAAGGACATCACGGAATTCGTCACGGACAACTGGAATGTCCGTTCGAGGCCGGGAAAGCCGTCGCTGCTGCAAAAGGCGGTCCGGGACATGCAGGAGGCGCTGACGCGGGCCACGCATGAGGATACCGTCAATTTTGCCGAAGCGGCGAGGTACTGGCTTGAGCAGAACGGACCGGCCGTGCCGGAAGTCCTCGAGAAAGGGAAGAAATTCCTCGGCTACTGGTTCTCGGTCGAGATGCATCTCCTCGCGGTGGTCGCGGCCTCGCTTCCGGCCGGTCCGGTGAAGAATCTCGAGGAAATCGTTTTCGGGCTCGCGGCCCTTTATTTCGAGATCGCGGGACCCGCCTTCCGCCAGGGCATCCAGAAGAAGATCGAGGAATGGGCCGAACAACAGCCCCCGGACCGCGGCGGGCTCTACAATCTCCGGATGGCCCGGGTGCTGATCCGGAAGGTGAACCGCATTTACAGGACCGGGACACCTTTTGAGAGTCCGAGGCTTCAGCAACTGATCAAGGCCACTGCGAAGAACCTGCGGCAGGCCACTATCAAACCGGCAGAGACCGCTGGGCCCGTCGCGATGCCCGCGTCTCCCGCGAAGCCGTTGAATCACGGCATTCTCCCGGTGGTACAGGCCCCAATGACGCCCGGGCCCGCGGCCTTTAAATTACCCGATGCTCCCGGGATTCCGTCGGCGGTTGAAAAGGTCAAGGAATTCCTCCGCAAACAGCCGGGGGTGAGTGCGAAGTCCATTGAGTCGAACACTGAGGCCGTGATGGCCCTGCTGCTCGATCCCGGGGTTTCGAACAGTGAAAAGCAGAAGGGGGTTCCCATGCTGCTTCCGTCCTTCAGCCGGGACAGACTTGCCGCGTTGAAGAGGGCGGTCGAAGAGGCGACGCTTCCGCTTATTGCCGATAGGGTCCCCGCGGCTTCTCTCGTGAAGCTCCTGAAGGATCTTCTGCAGACGGCGTCGGGGGCGTTCGCGAACGATGACTTTGACCGTGTCACCGAACTGGCGGAGCTCGCGGCAAATATCCGGGAGAAACGTATCAATGTCACCGACGAGGCGCTGCTCATCGGACAGGAGGAGCTGGAGAAGCTCTTCGGCCAGGCGGACGCGATTGGAGACGAGATCGACGGAATCTTTGACTGGTTCGTCACACTGCTTGACAGGGAAGGTCAGCCGCGTTTTTTAGTCGAGGAGGACCTCCGCGGCATGATCCGGACCTGGAAGGCGCTTTCGGAAAGGCAGCGGGGGGCGATCCGGCGTATGATGCTTGCCGAAGAGATCCGGGACCTTTTTGCGGCGGTCCCGACACGGACGAAGTCGATCGCCGCAGCCAGTATCCCGTTCCTCGTGACCATCCCGCATGCCGGAACGGGCGATCTCGGTTTTATGATCGATTATCCCGAACTGATGAGAGAGATTCCCCGGGAAGAAGCCTTCAATATCCTGGAGGTCCTGGTCTTCGCGTCGATCTCCATGGATTATGATCCTCCGCAGAGACAGGCGCCCGGCGCGTTGCGGGCACCGTCAGGTAACCTCCGGTCCGAGTCGCGGGAGGCGGCTGAATCGCATGTGCCCGTAAAGATGAAAGCGAGCGACGTTTTTTATACGAAAGCGGTCCGGGATGTACTGGCGCGGCTGAAGACGGGGGCGATCACGGAGCTGGTGATGGAACAGATGGCCGCGGAAGAAAGGATCATCGCTGAGGTCGGCATCAAGAACCGTTTCAAAGGATCCAGGGACAGGATGTTTCCCGACCCGCTCAGGATTATGGTCGGACATTTGAAGGAGGAATCTTTTTATCCAGCCTACCGGAAGGAGATCGCGGATTTCCTTTTTGCGGTCGGGAAGGAAGATACGAAACTTTTTCATTTCGCGCTCGGGGTCCTGATCGATAACGCCGTTTTCCGTCCCGGGGACGCGAAAACCACGGCTCCGGAAGATCTCGAGAAGAAGCTCGCCGGCGAAAGAAGTCTCGATCTTCTGCGGAGCATGCTGGCCCGGGCTTCCGGAAAAGGTCCGGCGGCGGAAGCCGCGTTTATCGGAGACGTGAGGGCCACGGTGCTTGAAGAGGGACGCTACGGAAAGGAGACCCGCCAGCGGATCGGGGAGTTCCTGAACGCACGGTTGTTCCGCGAAACGACCGTCCGGGGAACATTTCAGGGAAAGTCGGAATCGCGGGATGTCTTCCATCTCAGGGAGCCGGCGGTGTTTGTGATCGAACAGAAAACGCTTGTAACGATGCTGCGGCCCGAGCACAAACAGTGGATGGACTGGCTCTTCGGTTTCGCGGCGATCAACAAGGGAATGCTCCATATCGTGATTCCCGACAGGGACGAAGCGGCTGAGTCTTCATGGGTCAAAGACCTCGGGAAAGCGGCTTCCGTCCACACGGGCTTCGGCAATATCGCCCGCGCGGAACACATGCCCGTTTTTTATTTTTCCCGGTCCGATTTTGACAGCGCCGGAAAATACATCGAACGTCTGAATGAACGCGGGATGAAAGTCCGGGCCGGGAGCGCGGTGTTTGTCGATACCGACGGCGGCAGGGGATTCGCGCTTGCGGGTCTTCTCGGCCGCAAGGTCGAGGAACTTCCCGTGGTCAGCGGGTTCCATCGCGACTCGGCGGGACGCTTTCGCGACAAGCTTGCGGCAGACCTTCAGTCGTTTTTACAAAGCTACGTGGTCATTACCACCTCCGCCTGAGCGGACCGGGGGCACTCAAACCTTTCCCGAATCGGGGTACTCCCGATCCCGGACTTGGGGTTTGTTTTGCATTCGCGGGCTTTTGCGATATAATCCCGGGCTCATGGCTTACAAAAAGTTCCGCTTCTACATCATCAAACCCTCCAAATATGACGATGACGGATACGTTATCCGCTACTGGAAGGGTGTGCTCCCGGCCAATACGCTCGCTTGCCTCTATGGGCTGACCAAAGACGTGAAAGATCGCGGGGTTCTCGGGAAAGATCTGAAATGGGAGATCGATCTGTGCGATGACACGGTCCAGCGGCCTCCCTACGAAAAGGTCATCCGCCATGCGAAAGACAAGGACACGAAGACGCTTGTCTGCCTCGCGGGGGTCCAGTCCAACCAGTTCCCGCGCGCCAAGGATATCGCCCTGAAGTTCCGGAATGCCGGAGTGGAGGTCATGATCGGTGGTTTTCATGTGAGCGGCGTGATGAGCACGCTTCCGGAGCTGACACCGGAACTGAAGAAGCTCAAGGATGCCGGAGTGACCCTGGTCGCGGGAGAAGGCGAAGGCGGGCACTGGGAGACGATGCTTCGTGACGCGCTTTCCGACAGGCTCCAGCCCGTTTATAACTTCCTGAACGATTTGCCCGATCTCGCCGACGCCCCGATCCCCGAAGTGTTGCCCGGCATGATGCAACGGTACGCCCTGAGCCACTACGGCACGTTCGACTGCGGCCGGGGTTGTCCTTTCGGCTGCAGTTTCTGCACCGTGATTAACGTCCAGGGCCGGAAAATGCGCTACCGGAGCG
The DNA here is from genome assembly GCA_002068945.1 of Candidatus Omnitrophica bacterium ADurb.Bin314. GTDB lineage: Bacteria > Omnitrophota > Omnitrophia > Omnitrophales > Aquincolibacteriaceae > UBA1443. Next base: position 3,794 of record MWBI01000171.1, on the reverse strand, counting down.
TCGACAAGATTCTTGCGAAGATCCGCGAGAATTATCACAAGCACAGGATCAAAAGCTATTTTTTCACCGACGACAATTTCTGCCGCAACAAGAACTGGGAAGCGATCATGGACGGGCTGATCGAGATGCGGGAAAAAGACAACATGCCCATCCACTACATGATGCAGATCGATACCCAATCCCACAAGGTGCCGCGGTTTGTGGAAAAAGCGGGCCGGTCCGGATGCCAGCAGGCCTTCATCGGGATGGAAAGCCTGAATGAAGAGAACCTTATCGCGGTCCAGAAGACGCAGAACAAGACGGGGGAATTCCGGGACCTCGTGAACGCGTACCATTCGGTGGGCGTCGTGACGCATCTTTCCTACATCATCGGCTTTCCTTTCGATACGGTCGAGTCCGTGAAAAAAGATGTGGATCGGCTTGTTTCGCTGGGTTCCGGCCAGACCTCTTTTTTTATGATGACCCCGCTTCCCGGGGCGATGGATTTTAAATCGGTGATTGAGAGAAAGATGATCCGTGACGCAGACCTCAATAACTACGATACGTTCCATGAGACGCACCGGCATGCCCGCATGAACCCCGGGGAATGGCTTGAGTCCTATGAGGACGCCTGGCGGAAGTTCTATTCGGTCGAGAACATGAAGAAGATTCTCAGGAATATCGGCCGTGAGCCCTACTGGGGCGTCTTCTTCAATTTTATCTGGTACAAAAATGGTTTTGAGGTCGAAGGCGGTCATCCGATGATTCACGGGTTTATCCGTTTCAAAGGACGCCTGGAACGCCGCTCCGGTTTTCCCGTTGAGGGCCGCCGGGAATATTTCCGGCGTCGTATCAACGATGTCCGGTGCGTCATCAAGGGGTGGTGGAAGCTGGTAAAAGAACTTGAGGAGGTCTGGCTTGGGACACGCGCTCGCCGTCCCGACGATCAAAAGCTCGCGACAGTTCTCGAAAGCATGCCGGATCGCCACTGGCGTGAAATGTCGCTCGACCAGCTGAAGGAGGTCTATCGCCGGGCCGGTCTTGAGTCGCCTGCGGGATGGAAACTGTGGCTTTCCAGGGTCAATATTTTCCGCGATAACATTACGCCGACCCGCCGGGCGTTTGCTCTTTTCTGGGCGCATGAGGGCGAGAAGTTCCGCCACACGCAGTTTCTGCGCGTGAACTACCTGAAAATGATGTTCGCCCTGATCCAGGAAACGGCCCTCATAATCATGTTCATCCACGGCCTTCTGACCTGCGGGCATATCGGGGGACGGGATTCGTGAGTATGTTCGGACTGGATCCGCGGGTTTGGCCGGGCGTGATTGTTCTTCTGGCGATCCTCCTGGTCGCGCGGGCGGTCCGCTCCCGTTTCCTGTCGGTCCTTGTCCTGGTCGCGCTTCTTTTCCAGGTGGCTTTCTTCCGTGATTTTGCTCCCCGGACGCCGGCGGGGGATTCCGTCGTTTCCCCGGCCAGCGGGCGTGTCAGCACGATTGATACCGTCCGGGAAGGAAGATTCCTCAGGGAGGAGTGCTGGCGGATCCGGATCTTCCTGGCCCTCTGGAACGTCCACGTGACGCGCTCACCGATGGCGGGCACAGTGACCTGTCAGGAGCACGTCCCCGGCAAACACATCAACGTGCTGTTGCCCGGTTCGGCGGAAAAGAACGAGTCGAACTGGATCGGAATCCGCGGGGACGGCCGCAGCGCCCTGGTCCGTCAGATCACCGGCGCGATCGCTCGCCGCATCTATTCCGATGTCGGGCCCGGTGTCCGGGTCGAACGGGGCGGAAAACTGGGCGTCATTTGTTACGGCTCGACCGTCGAGCTTTATATCCCGAAGCGATTGTTTGAACCGTCCGTGAAAGTCGGGCAGGGCGTCAGGACGGGGGAGACCGTTCTCGGGTCGTGGAAGGAAGGAGTCCGGGCATGAAGAACCGGTTCTATTTTTCGACGGCTGCTTTTCCGAACATGATCACGATGCTGAATCTGATCGCCGGTTTTTTTTCGATCCTGCTCGCGACCTCCGGCAAGTATGAGTTTGCGGTCTGGCTGATCTTTCTCGCGCTGATCCTCGATTCGCTGGACGGTCATGTGGCCCGCATTTTCGGGAACGCGACCGATTTCGGTCGCGAACTTGATTCACTTGCCGATCTTGTGTCCTTTGTTGTCGCTCCCTGTTTTCTCGCCGCGACGGTCTTTTCGCCGGTCATGTCGGTCTGGATGCTTCTGGTCATCGTCTGTTTCCTGTCCGCGGGGGCGTTCCGTCTCGCGCGCTACAACATCAATCCGACCCGCGGCGGGTATTTTGAAGGGCTCCCGACGCCGGCGGCGGCGATGACGGTCTCGATGACGATCCTGGCGTTCCACAAGAACGCCTGGCAGAGCGATCCCTCGTTCGTGATCAGCGCCGTGTTCCTGATGACTGCGATCAGCTTTCTCATGGTGAGCGAGATCCCGTATCCGAAGGTGTCCGCCGTGAAGTTCAAGGTGTGGTGCCCGCTTTTTTTTCTCCAGCTTTTTCTCGCGATCTTCTTTTTCTTTTTCTTTAATGCCGAGACCGCTATTTCGGTGGTGTTCCTCGCGTTTCTCGCGATCGCGCCTTTCTATTGCACCGCCAGGAACGGTGCGTGCGCCGATGTCTCCGAAGCCGGGCAGGACGGAGATCTCCCATGCTCCTAGGTTTCATCGCAGGGTTTCTCGGGTCAAGTCTTGGCTGGCAGATCAACCTGCTCGCGATCCAGCGGGGGGTTCGTCGCGGGAAACTGGCGGCGCTCCTCGTCGGCTGCGGTGCCGTGACGGCGGATCTCATCTTCTTCTGGTTTGCGTTCACCGGGGCGAAGACGCTGATTAGTCACACCGAACATTGGGGATGGTTCCGCGCGGCCGGCATTGTTCTTTTGCTGGTCCTGGCGGCCCGGGCGTATTTTGTGCACGGGCGGCCCCGTCCCCGGACGCAGAAAGTGATTGCCGGGAATCCGACGCGGAATTTCCTGGTAGGGTTCCTCGTCGTGATCTTCAACCCCGCGGTTTTCCTGATGTGGCTCGGTATCCTGACCTTCCTCATCGGGCATTTTCCCGAAGCCCGGCGTCCGGCCTTTAAATGGTGCTTTTGCGGGGGGTTCATCCTCGGGTCGCTTTCCTGGTTTGGACCTCTGGCGTTCGTCCTCCTTGCCAAGATCAGGGAATGGGACGAAGCGCATCTTCATACCCTGTCACGGCTTTTGGCGGCGGTGCTGGTGGCCGTCGCGTTCCTCCTCGTGCTGGAAAAGATATAAAATCCTTCTTTTATTACTTTCTGTTGCCACCTTTTTGACGCTTTGATATACTTGGGCCGCCTCCCTCGTCTGAATGCGGTCGAAGGTATCGGTGAATCTCGGAGTTAGCCGTTCGTTTTGTCGTTGTCTTGATCTGTTTCTTTCAAAAATGAATCGTTACCGCTGTCGAGGCGGAACGATGTTTTTATAAGGGGTTGTGACCATGGCTATTCCTCCGAGGAAAAAGAAGACCGAAGGCAAGATCAAAAGTTCCAGGTCCGCACGGACGACGCATCGGGCAGAAACGAATGACCGCACGCCGGCCGTCAGAACCCCGCGCAAGAAAGCCCCTGTTACACGCGCTCCCAAAACGATCAAGCTTCCCGAAGCCCTCGAAAAGCCCGCGATCGTTCCCCTCAGCGCGGCCAAAGTCCGGCTGCCGCCCGTGCCTCAAACGGAGCTCCCGGAAAATTACGGCGACAACCAGATTTATCTTCTCGTCCGCGATCCTCATTGGATCTACTCTTATTGGGAGATCCAAAAGGACCATCAGGATGA
>MWBI01000170.1 GCA_002068945.1 Candidatus Omnitrophica bacterium ADurb.Bin314 | reverse complement strand
TACGATAACTCGGAAAGGCCTTCAGATGAAAATTAAAATAGAGCGTGTTGTTATTATCCGCGATCTTTGAATTCCGGACGTTGTAACCAAAATCGAGGATAAAGTCGTGAAGATCGCGGATCGCCGAAATCTGCCACTCCTCAAGATCGCCATTCGATGTGTCCCACCGGATGTAGCCCCCCAGGCTCCAGAGCTGATTGATGCGGTATTCCGCATCGGCCACGAACTGCTGAGCGCCTTCGATCGCAAGGTCCTGCATGTAATCGTATTGATCATGGATGTAGCGATGTCCGAAAAGGAAGCGGAATTTACCCGCGCGGACCACGATGTCGTTGTTGAAGCGCTTCACATGGGACCGGGCGACATCATATTGAAAACGCTGCTGGAACTGCAGCCAGTCATAAGGACGAAGGGTGATCTCGTTCTCCACAAGGGTAAACTGGGCACCGTTGAGGCTGGGGTCTTCCGGGGAGATCGCAAAATGCGCGTAGGTATTCATGCTGACGATATCGACCCGCTGGTTCCGGCCGTTGACAACGCGTTTCGTCTGCAGGCGATTGTCCATCCCGAACACAATCTTGGAAGCGTCATCGATCATGTCGACCGTATCGAAATGCGCGAGTTTTTCATTGCTGAGCGTGGAATCGGTCCCCTGGATGCGCGCATTCGGCTCAAAAACGTGTCGCAATTGATTGACCTCGATCCCGGCCTTCTCAAAGGACACGTCATAGGTCCTGTAGGCCTGCGTGCGAACGTCGAGGCCATATTCAATCACCTGGCGATAATGAGCGCTGCTGGAATTCAGCTCCCGACTGTATCCGGTCCCGCGATATCCGATGAACGGCGTGACCTTCATTTCGTTATATTTGAACGGCACGATGAGGCGGCTGTAACCGTCGGAGCGGAAAACGTCCTCGTTGTAGTCGCTGTAGCCGATCCTCTTGGAGAGGTTGTCGAGCTGGAGTCTACTGACATTATAGACCCGGTCCTTGTAGACCGGCTGGTTCTTGAGGTCCAGCCGTACTTCCGGCATCCGTTCGATGATGTTCTCGTAACTGTTCATTTTCTTCTCGACGTGGACCATGGCACCCCACTTCTGGGTGTTGCGCGTTGCCGTCACGAACGAATGCGGCTCCATCTCGGAGCGGTATTCATCCTCGAAGAAATCCTGGAGGACATAAGGGTCATCAGCGCGGTGATAGCGCATGATGATATTCGTATAATCGTCAAAATCCGTCCGGTGCCGCCACGTGATCCGGCCGCGGTCACGTTTCTGGCGTTCGCCATAAGGATCATCCTTGCCATCGATGTCCTGATGCCTGGGAGTGGGAGCACGCTTGTCCTGCGTCCAGTAGAGCTTGACGTCGCCCTTGGCATATTTGCCGAATTCATAGAACTGGTCCCATCCCCCGCCGAAGCCGCGTTTGGAGCGCCAGTCGGCGTGCCATTTCCCGGACAAGTGTTCATTAAAGGTGATCCCCTTCGTAAGTTCGATATACGCGCCGTACTCTTTCCGGTAACCTGCGGTCGCCTGGAACGGCACGTTCCAATTCAGCGGAATCGTCAGGTAAGGGAGCCAGAACACCGGCTTGCCAAGCACATAGATCGTCACGTTGACCATCCGGACTTTCACGCCCTGGAAAAGAGTGGCCTTTTTGCAGCGAATTTCATAATGCGGATTTTCAAGATTACAGGTCGTCACCCCGCCGTCCTTAACCTTGAACTCCCGGGGTTTCACCTGTTGGGTCTCATCGCCGCGCGCGAATAAAGGCTCGCTGAAAATCCGCCCTTTGGGGAAACTGCCCGTCTTGTTCGCGAAGTCGTAATAAACTTCGTCGCCGCTCATGAAGGGTTTATCTCCATCAAAGACAAGCACGTGACCTTTCGCGTAAGCCTTTTTGGTGTTGCTTTCCACTTCGGCGTAATCCGCGAGAAGTTTCATATTCTGGTACGTCAGGACGGCGTTCCCGCGCGCAACCAGTTTGTTAGAGTCTTTCTGGTATTCGAGGCTGTCGGCGACCGCCTCGACCTTGGCCTGGGACTGATCAAATACGGTCTTGAACGGAACGGGCCGGGAGGAAGATGTCTTCGTCGGGGCCGCACCTGGATCCTCGGCCTTTTCCGCGGACCGGGAATCCTGCGCGGAAGCGGCGGGAACGGCTGTCAGGGAAAGAATGATAAATGCTACGATCGTATTCCGGCTGAAGATATCGAATTTCATAACGTTTTTTTCGATTCCTTATAAATGCAGACGCGGTTACGACCTTCATCCTTGGCTTGGTACATCGCCTCATCCGCTTGGTGTACCAACTCGGCGGCGATCTTCGAAAAATCCGCCCGTTCGGGATTCGCGAGCTTCGCGGCGTCGAACACCACGAGACCCTGGCTGACCGTGACGCGTGTTTTATCGTTATAGACCTGAAAATCGTGACGCGCGATGCTGGACCGGATACGTTCCGCGACTTCGACGGCATTCTCGAGCTTCGTTTCCGGCATCGCAACAAGGAACTCTTCCCCGCCGTAGCGGCCCACCAGGTCCACGCGACGGAGGCTTTTTTTGAGGAGATCCGCCACTTCTTTCAATGTGGCGTCCCCGACCAAATGTCCGAAATCGTCATTATATCTTTTGAAATGATCAATGTCTAACATTAATACCGCGAGAGGGAGCCTGAAACGCACGCTACGCTCAACCTCTTCCTCCAGACGTTCGGAAAAGTGATGGCGGACGAACACCTGGGTGAGTTCATCCACGATCGCGAGCTTCCGGACGGTCTCATACAGCTTGATCTTCTTGATCAGGAGAACGAGATAGGCGCTCAACACCTCGACCCGCGCGAGATCCTCGTCCTTGACTCCCTCAATTGAGAAAACGGCGCCAAGCTCCGCCGCCTCGAAGATCGGGAAATGCCAGGAACTGTCGTTCTTCACCATGTTTTTTTCGGCGCGCATGCGCCCGAAATCCGTTTTTTCCTGATCGCTCAGCACACGTTCGGTCTCGGTCACTCCGTTCGCAACCATGTCGTAGACCTTGACCGTGCCCGGCTCGACCGGGTCGGTCGGGGCGGGAAAGAGAAAGATGCGCATGCGCTCGAACGAAAGTTCGTCGCGCAGTTTCTTGAGCAGGAATTCCGTCAACGTCGCGAAATCCATGCATTCGCTGAAATCCCGGGCGATCTCAAAAAGATTCATGAGGCTGCTCACCTGGAGCTCGAGATGTTTCAGACTCGTGAGGCGTGTCTGGAATTTTGCCTGGAGGTTGTCCAGATTCTTGCGGACTTCGTTCTTCTTCTCATCCGCCTGACGGATCGTTTCGCGAAGCTCCCGGGAGTACAGGCAAAGGACGATGAAGAAAAGGGCCTGCAGCAGCAGGAACGAGAAGAACCGCGGGTGCGGGTCGACAAAAACAAACCGGAGGTTGAACAGAACTGCCACGAAAAGCGATACGAGGAGCGACTTGCGGGCCGAATCCCTGTAAAAATAAAATGACGGCAAAAGCATGAGCGGAGCCAGCAGATAATACGGGAGGACCAGCTCCTTCGAAATGCACAGGATGAAGAAACCCAGGACAAGCTGGGCGGCGAGAATCAGGAGGCTGCCGCGCATACCTTGTTCCTCCCTTCCCGCTTCGCTTTGTAAAGCGCCTGATCGGCCTTGTGGACGAGCGACTCCAGGTCCAGCGTATCATCGGGAAGGTTCGCAACCCCCGCCGAGATCGTCATGCTGACCTTTTCACGGCGGATATTAAACGGGGCGTTCTCCACGACCGAGCGAATTCCCTCCGCGACCTTGAGAGCCTCGGCCTTCGAGGTCTCCGGAAGAAGGATCGCGAACTCCTCACCGCCGTAACGCGCGAGCAGCGCGCTCTTCAGGTTCTCACTAAGGATCTCCGCGAGCTGGATCAACATGAGGTCGCCGCCCTGGTGGCCGAACCTGTCATTACACTCCTTGAAATGGTCGAGGTCGCACATGATAAGAGACATGGTCTTCTGCGATATCAGCGCGCGGCGGTGCTCTTCCTTGAGGCGTTCGTAGAAATACCGCCGCACAAACAGCCCGGTCAGGGAATCCTTGATGGCGAGCTGTTCGGTCTTCTCATAGAGAAGCGCGTTCGCGATGGCCGAGGAAGCGAGGGTCGCGATCGCATCGAGGAGCCGGAGGTCATCATGCGTGAAAACATTGGGGCGCGTCGCATGGATCGCGAGGGTTCCGGAAACGCGGCCTTCAAAGAACAACGGAGCGACGATCAGACTGCGGACGTTCTCTTTCTTCTCGTTCTCCCGAAACGCGAAACGGAAATCCTCCTGGACATCCATCACGATCAATCGTTTCCGGTTCTTGATGCACCAGAAATCGAAAAGGTCCCCCTGCTTGGCGGTCCAGTGGCCGACGGGCCGCATGCGGCGGCGCGCGATGATCGGCAAGTTCCGTTCGTCGCCGCGGGCGAGCGTGACCTTGGCGTAGTCGCCGCGCGGGATGAAATCCATCGCCCGGTCCACGGTCTTCTGCGCAAGATCGGTCCAGGCCAGGCTGAGCGCAAGCTCCTCGGCGAGTTTGCGGAGGTTGTAGTAGGTCGAATATTTTTCGAAGAAGGTGCTGATACCTTCACCTTTCGCCTTGAACACGATCTCGAGATTATTGATCTCGTCCTGGACTTTCTCCTCGTCGATCAGGATCATGGAAAGCTGGGTGTCGGATTTCTGTTCGGCGCGGCAAAGGACGAGCATGAGGGCCGCATAGGCGAAAAAGGACCAGAGGAACACGGGAATCTTCGTCACCGAGACGACGAAGAACACGAGCGGCACAAGGAGGAGGACGGCCATGCAATTGACGCCCACCCACTTAAACCGCCACCAGGTTGTGAGCACCGGTATCATCAAACCCGCGAACATGATAGCGATACGCTGGAGTTGAATCTCGGGCTGGAACGTGGTGCGAAGCTCGCCGAGCGCGTGGAAGATGCCGCAGACTAACAGCGCCGCAACGGTCATCCCCGCTGCGAACGATAGCTGACGATGCGCGGCTGAGCCCATAAGAGGTCAGAACCCCTCAGAAGATCGTGACGCCCGTTTGAGGATCGAAAAAGTGCGCTTTGCTCATATCGAACACCACCTGCAGGTCCTGGTTCATCGCGGCGGTGTCCTGGTTCGAGACGCGGACGACAAAGTTGTTATTCCCGCTCGTCAGGTACAGGAAAATCTCGGCGCCCATCGGCTCCACAACGTCGACCGTCGCGGTGATCGTGAACTCGGGGCGCGCGTCCTGAGCGAAAATCTTGTCGTAGATATCCTCAGGACGGATTCCCATCAGCACGGGCTGCCCCTTGTAGGTCGACATGCGGGGGTAATAATGCGGCAGGATCCGGAGCTTGATACTCTTGTCGTAGAAATAAAAATCCCCGTTCTCGGCCATGATCGTTCCCTTGAGAAAATTCATCGGAGGCGATCCGATGAATCCGCCGACGAACCTGTTGTAGGGACGCTCGTACAGACTCACGGGATCCGCGACCTGCTGGACAATCCCTTTGTGCATGACAACGATACGATCCCCGAGGGTCAACGCCTCGATCTGGTCGTGCGTGACGTAGATCATGGTCGATTGAAGCCGGTTGTGGAGCTTCTGAAGCTCCATGCGCATCTGCACGCGCAGTTTTGCGTCAAGATTGCTCAGCGGTTCATCGAACAGAAAGACCTTGGGTTTGCGGACGATCGCACGTCCGACCGCAACGCGCTGGCGCTCGCCGCCCGAAAGTTCCTTGGGACGCCGTTGCAGCATATCCAGCGAGAGGCCGAGAATCTCGGCCGCTTCATGGACGCGGCGCTCGATCTCGCGTCTGGGGTAACGGCGCAGTTTGAGCCCGAACGCGAGGTTCTCATAGACCGTCATGTGCGGATAGAGCGCGTAATTCTGGAACACCATCGCGATATCGCGGTTCTTCGCGGGGACATCGTTGACGAGGATGTTGTCGATGAAAATCTCGCCTTCCGAGATCGCTTCGAGCCCCGCGATCATACGGAGCGTCGTGGACTTGCCGCAGCCGGAGGGGCCGACGAGAACCACGAACTCGCGGTCCTTGATCTCGAGGCTGATATTGTTAACGGCTCGCACGCCCCCCTTATAAATCTTTGAGATGTTCTTGAGGGTGACGTTCGCCATGATGTCAGCAGAGAATCTCGAGGAGCGTGGTCAATTTCTGCTTCAGGTCGCAACGACGGACGACCATGTCCACCATGCCGTGGTCCACAAGGAATTCGGAGGTCTGGAAATCCGCGGGCAGTTTCTGGCGAATCGTCTGCTCGATCACGCGGGGGCCCGCAAAACCGAGCAGCGCGCGCGGTTCCGCGATGATGATGTCTCCGAGGGACGCGTAGCTCGCCATGACGCCGCCCATGGTCGGGTTCGTCAGGATCGAGATGAAAGGTTTCCGTCCCTTTTGATAGCGTGCAAGGGCCACCGAGGTCTTGGCCATCTGCATGAGGCTGAGGGCCCCTTCGTACATGCGTGCGCCACCGCCTGAGCCCGAAATGACGATCAGCGGCAGTTTGTGCTCAAGGGCATACTCGGTCAGCCGGGTGATCTTCTCCCCGACCACGGAACCCATGGAACCCATGATGAACCGGGAATCCGTGACACCGATCGCGATGCTGTGGCCGTTGATCTTCCCCTGGCCGGTAATGCAGGCTTCCCTGAGTCCGGTCTTCTTCTGGTCCTGCTTGACCTTTTCGGGATAGGATTTGACGGCCGAGAATTTCAGCGGATCACCGGGCTTGAGGTTGGCATCGGATTCGGTGAAGGTCTTGTCGTCGACGATGCAATGAATGCGGTCCCACGCGCCCATGATGAAGTGATAATCGCATTTGGTGCAAACGAGGAGATTATCCTTGAGCGTCTTGTTGAAAATGACGGTCTGGCAGCTGGGACATTTGGTCCAAAGTCCTTCGGGGATACTTTTCCGTCTCAATCCTTTTGTAACGAGTAATGCGGGGGCCTGCGCCATCGGTTTTTCCTTTTTATCGGTCACATGATTCCGGACGGTTGGACCATACAAAAAAGCCACGAGAGAGAGCGACTTGCCTGTCCCGCGGCCGTTCCCGGTAAGCGAATGGCTACATGATAAAAAAATATTTTTACAGTGTCAATCGGTTTCTCCCTCTAACCTTTGAAATCTCATGGCTTTACAACATTTTATCACCATGCTATTTTGCAGCATGAAAACGAACATGAAGCTTTCACAGCAGCAAAGGCTCGTCCTTTCCCCGCAAATGCGGGAATATCTGAGACTTTTGCATCTCCCCGTGGCCGAACTCCGGCAGGCCGTGGATAAAGCGATCGAAGAGAATCCCATGCTTGAAGAAGCCGCGTCGCCCGAAACAGCGGAAGCGCCGGTCCCCTCTATGGAAAGCACCCGGGAGGACGAAGGGAATCTCTCGCGGGCGGTCACGGGTGACTGGGACGATGCGGAATCAATCAATTTCTTCAAATCTCCGACGGATTTTTCCAAACGCCCGGCAGCAGACATGCAACATCTCAAAGACTTCCAGGATAGCCTGCTGACCCGCCCCGAAAGCCTCTTCAATTTCCTGGAATGGCAGATCCAGTTCCTTGCGTTCACGGGTAACGACAAGACGATCGCCGGTCAGATCATGGGAAATATCAACGAGGATGGCTATCTGACCGCGACCATCGGCGAGATCGCGAGAGCGGCAGAAGCTTTGCCCGAGGATGTCGAACGCGTGCTGGCGGAGATACAGAAACTTGATCCTCCGGGCGTCGGCGCCCGCGATCTGAAGGAGGCGCTTTTGATCCAGCTAAGCCGCCGCGGGCCCGGCGCGGGGCTTGCCCGCGAGATCGTCCTGCATCACCTGGATCTCGTCGCAAAAAAAGACTGGCGCTCGCTCGCGAGGATCTTTCGCCAGAGCGAGGCCGCGATCAGGAGCGCCGTTGAAATGATCTCGAGGCTTGAGCCCCGTCCGGGGCGCAGCTTTTACGCGGAAGAAGCGATCACGGTCACCCCGGACGCCACCATCTCGATCAGGGACGGTAGCGACAACGATCTCGAAATCCGGGTGAACGATGAGTTCATCCCCCGTCTTCGCATCAACGCGGAATACCGGAAAATGCTCCGTGACCGCGGCACCGATCGTTCCACGCGGGATTTCCTGAAGACGCGGCTTTCAAACGGCATGGATTTCATCAAGGCGCTGGAACTCCGCAAGAGCACGATCCGCAGCATCACCGAAGAAATCGTGAAGGCCCAGCCGCTTTTCTTCACGCGCGGATTCTCCCATCTCCGGCCGCTTCGCATGAAGGATATCGCCGAAAGGCTCGATCTCCACGAATCAACGGTCAGCCGGGCGATCCACGGAAAATACATGTCAACACCCCAAGGAACGATCCCCTTCAAAAGCTTTTTCTCGCCGAAGATCGGGACGGAGGACGGGACCGGCGAATCCCAGAAAAGCATCATGGAGAAAGTGAAAGCGCTGATCGACCGGGAGGATCCCCGGATCGCGCGCCGCACCGTTGCCAAATACCGGGAAGCCCTCAATATCCTGCCGACCCACTTGCGAAAAAAGCGTTAGGAAAGAAAAAAGCTGGAGGTCGGATTCGAACCGACGACCTGCTGTTTACGAAACAGCTGCTCTACCGACTGAGCTACTCCAGCACGCGGGCGATCAATCTGGATCGGGGGCGGGTAGTATACCAGAAAAATCAAAAATGCAAATCAGGACTTGAGAAAGGCGTCGTTTGCCAGGCAAATCCCTTTGATCAGTTTTCACGCCCGCTGAAGGTCTTTCCCGGCATGCGCCAAAAAGAACATCCTGGCTCCACAAGAGCCCTTTTCGGGAAGCGTGTATTTGACGGCCCTGGAAAGGAAACGGTACCGGCTCCGCAAGCGTCATGTTCCGGATTGGGCGATAAAGTCCTGCGCTTTCATTCTCGTATGAACCGTTACTCTTTTGTCATGTTTTTGACACAGTAATAACCGATCAGGGTCTTCCCGTCGACGATCTCCCCGCATTCGATCATTCGTCCTATTTCGCGCAGAGAGAACTGACCTGTCTCGAATTCCTCGTCCTCGTCTTTTTCGGCAATGCTTGGACGCAAATCCCATGCCAAATACAGGCACATTTTTTCACCTGAGACACCGGGTGTGGGATAGAACTCGAGGAGTTTTTTCATGCGGCCGGGAGCCATTCCAATCTCCTCCCGGAGCTCTCGCCGTGCCGCGGCCGCGAAGCTCTCACCGGCCTCTTTGCCTCCCGCGGGCAGCTCCCAGAGATGCTTCATGATGGGAAACCTGTACTGCCGTACCAGCGTGTACTTACCGGATTTTGTACGCGGCATAATCACTACACAGCCGGGGTGTTTGAGGACCTGTCTGGAGAGGACCTTTCCATGAGGCGTGCGAACCTTCAAATCCAGCAGATGAATCGGTCCCTTGGAGAATAAGGTTTTCCGTTCGAGTATCTTGTGATGTTTTTTTGCCATGTAAAAAAAAGGCCCGTTTTTGAACGGGCCGTTCATGCGGAAGACTTACCGTTTCTTAATGAAAACAAAGCGGGATACGGGAATCGAACCCGTCTGACCAGCTTGGGAAGCTGGGACATTACCACTATGCTAATCCCGCCCGACGAACGCCTAGATTTTACAGATTTTTTTCAAAACTTCCAGCCGTTTGTCAAAATGCTCACGCTTCACTTCGCGAAGCCGCGACATGCCGAATTTCTCGACCGTGAACGACGCAACGACCGTGCCGTAAGCGATCGCTGTTTTCATGATCTTGAGGTTCACCTTGCGGGCCGAGGCAAGGTACCCCATGACGCCGCCGGCGAAACTGTCGCCGGCACCCGTGGGATCGTAGACCGTTTCCAGCGGATAAGCGGGATAGATAAAAACACCCTCGCGACTGTAGAGAAGAGCCCCATGCTCCCCCTTCTTGATAATCACGTATTCCGGACCGAGGTTGTAAATCTGCTGGGCCGCCTTGATGAGGTTGACCTCGCCGGTCAACTGGCGGGCCTCCCCGTCGTTCATGAACACCGCGTGAACGCGTCCGAGGACCTTCAGGACGGCATCCTTCCGGGACTGGATCCAGAAGTTCATCGTGTCGCAGGCAACGAATTTAAGCGCGGAACCATGCATCTGATCGAGCACGGACAGCTGAAGGTCGGGGTCAATATTTGCGAGGAATACGAATTCCGGCGTTTTTTCATAACGGATCTTCGGCTTAAAATCGAGGAGGACGTTCAGGTCGGTCTGAAGGGTGATCGCGGAATTCATATCCGACTCATACTTCCCCTTCCAATGAAAGGTTTTGCCCGGCAACGTGTCCAGATGACTGAGGTCGATCTCCCGTTCCTTGAGGACATCCCGGTATTCTTCCGGGAAATCCTCACCGACAACCGCAACCACGCCCACCCTCGCAAAAAAACTCGCGGCGTAGGAGAAGAACGATGCGGACCCGCCGAAGACGGTCTGCCGGGCGCCGAAGGGCGTCGACAGTTCATCTATCGCAACGGTTCCGATCACGACAAGGGGCGGTGTCTTTGACATGGTGGCTACCTCTCTAGTTGTTGTTTGAATGCGCGCGCGGCGGCCGCGGGATCCGTTGCTGCAAAGACCGCCCTGACCGCGGCGATCCGTGTGGCACCGGCTTCTAACACCGCACGAACGTTTCTGGGATCGATCCCGCCGATGGCGACCCAGGGGATAGTCACATGGGTTGCCGCTTGCCGGACATAATCAAGCCCCGCCGGGACGCGACCGGGCTTTGTCGGCGTCGCATAAACCGGACCGACTCCGATGTAATCGGCGCCTTCCCGTATCGCGACGCGGGCTTCAGAAATACGGGAGGTCGATTTCCCGATCCTGAGGCGGACACCGGCGCGCCGTGCGATCGTCCGGGCAACCGCAACCGGCATATCTTCTTGACCGAGGTGAACGCCATCCGCGTTGAGCGCGATCGCAAGATCGACCCGATCATTGACAACAAACAACTTTCGGTAGCGTTTTGCTATCCGTGACGTTTTCTCGCCGATCCGCAGCAAAGCGGCATCCGTCAGGACCTTGGAGCGCAATTGAACGATATCCGCGCCGCCACGATAGGCGGATTCAATCTTCCCGACGCTCTCCGTGCTCTCCATGGTGAGGTTCGTGACCGCGTACAGCGTGAAAGCTTTAAAAACACGTTCCTGCCATTTCACGACGGTCAAGCCAGATTCAGCGCTTTAATGATGCGCGTCGACGACCGGCCCGCGACGAATTTGACACGCTTGACCCGGCCGCCCCAGGACATCACTTCTTTCGCGCCGACGATATCCCTGAGCGCCCAGTCCGCGCCTTTGACGAGAACATCGGGGCGGATCTTCAGGATCAGCTTGAGCGGCGTAGTATCACCAAAAAGAATCGCATAGTCCACGCAAGCGAGCGCCGTCAGCACCCTGATCCGGTCGCCTTCAGGATTCACGGGGCGGCTCGGATCCTTGTACTTTTTCACAGAACGGTCGGTATTAACACCGACGATCAGGACATCTCCTTCACGGCGCGCTTTCCGGAGGTAGGTGACATGACCAAGGTGCAGGATATCAAAGGTCCCATTCGTGAAAACGATCTTCTTCCCCTGCGATTTGAGGCGCGCGACTGTAGCGGCCAGCTTTCGGGGCGTGAGAATCTTCTTATCCATGGTCCGGTTATCCGAAGAGGATACCTTCTACCGTCTCGCAAATCCCGTGGAGCGCGACCATGTGCATTTCCTGAATGTGCGCGGTCTTGTTCGAACGGACGAGGAATAGCAGGTCAACGGCGTCCTTCATCGCCCCGCCGTCCTTGCCGGTGAAACCGACCGTCAGGATCCCCTTTCTTTTCGCCTTCTCGATCGCCTTCAGCACATTGGGGGACTTTCCGCTCGTTGAAAGAGCGAACAGGACGTCCCCTTTTTGACCGAGCCCCTCGACCTGTCTTTCGAAAACGCGGTCATAACCGTAATCGTTACCGATCGCGGTGATGGACGCCGTGTCCGCGGTAAGGGCGATCGCGGGAAGACTGATGCGCTCTTTTTCAAAGCGGCCCACGAACTCGGCCGCGATATGGAGCGCATCGGTCCCGGAACCCCCGTTGCCGCACAGAAGCAGCTTATGACCGCCTTTGAGCATATCGATAATCGCCCGGACGATCTGGTCAATCACCGCAAGCTGTTCGGGAACGAACGTCTTCTGGAAGGCATCGGCGTGTCCGGCGAGGACCGCGTCGAAATAGTTCCGCATGGATCAGCCGAAGAACATCTTGGCGGTTTCGTAAAGGTGCATCGGCACCGTTTTGAGGGCGCCCACGGCATCCGCGAGCGGAACCTCGATAATCTCACGGCCGCGAAGCGCCGCCATGTGACCGAATTTTCCGAGCTTGACGAGCTCAACCGCCTTGACGCCGAAACGCGTCCCGAGAACCCGATCAAAAGCAGTCGGCGAGCCACCGCGCTGGATATGACCGAGCACCGTGCAGCGAGTCTCGAAACCGGTCTTCTTTTCGATGAGTTTCGCGAGCCGGTCCCCGACGCCGCCGAGCTGAACGTGACCGAAAGCGTCCAGTTCCTTTTTGCTCGTGACAAGGTCCTCGCCCTTAATGGAAAAGCCTTCCGCGACCGCGACAATGCTGAAATTCTTGCCGCGCTTATGCCGGCTCTGGATATATTCGCAAATCTCATCCGCGGTCATCGGGACCTCGGGGATCAGGATTGCGTCCGCCCCGCCCGCGAGCCCCGCTTCGAGGGCAATCCATCCGGCGTGACGGCCCATGATCTCGACCACCATGACGCGGTCGTGCGAATCCGCCGTCGTGTGGAGGCGGTCAAGACATTCCGTGGCGATATTGAGCGCCGTGTCGTAACCGAACGTGTAGTCGGTGGCGTTGAGATCGTTGTCGATCGTTTTCGGAACTCCGATCACGGGAAGACCGTCCTTAAAGAGCTTGTGTGCCGCGCCAAGAGTGTCCTCACCGCCGATTGCGATGAGCGCATCAAGCCGGTTCTTCTTGATCGTTTCGCGAACCTTCTCAACGTCCTCCGCTTTCTTGTAAGGATTCGTGCGGGAGGTCCCGAGGATCGTTCCTCCGCGCGGGAGGATACCCGAGATCGAAGCAAGGGTCAGCTCCTCATGGATGTTCTCGATAGCGCCTTTCCAGCCATGTTTGAATCCGATGCACGTCCAGCCTTCTTTTTTGGCCGTCCGCACAATGGCGCGAATCACCGCGTTCAATCCCGGGCAATCGCCCCCACCCGTAAGCATTCCGATACGTTTCATGGTCGTAACTCCTTCTTTGGTTTATTAGTTTGTAAATAACACTATTTTGAGCCCGGGGACGACGGGAAGACTGTTTCGGCATCCTCCAGCCCCTTCACATCGCAAGTGACCGTGATCTGGTTCTCAGGGCCAAGCAAACGACTCGCACGCCCCAGGATTTCCTTCTGGATCTCCGCCAGCGAATCCGCCGCGTGACTTCCGGACCAGAGGATCAACCGGAGTTTGATCTCAACGTTTTTTCCGTTGATATTGACCTTCACCTTGGCCTTCCGCACGAGCGTGAACCGCTTCAGGGCCTTGAGCGCGGCACTCTGGATCGCACTGGTCGAAACAACAACGGGACCAATCTCGCTCTGAAAGATCAGCGCCTCGTTGGGTCGCCCGGATTTCACGAGTTCCTTCGAAAAAGCGATCCCGAGCACAATGAACAGAAATCCCACGACACCGACCTGCGCAGACCGCCACGGGCTTTGATAAATCTCCTGGAGCTTCAGGATCGCGTCATCAAACGCGAGAAGCCGCAGCGAGACGATGATCAACAGACATCCGAGCGTCAGAAATGACAGAATCGCAAACAGCTGAGCGAAAGCGTTCGTGACCTTCATGCGCTAATCTTCGGAGGACTTTTCGCGCTCAGCCCCGTCCTGTTTGCCGGCACCAAAAGCGCTTTCGATGAACTTCGTCGTGATGACGCCTTGACGAAACTTCGGATTATTGAGGATTTTTTCATGTAGCGACGCCGTACACTTGACCGGACCGATCTGCATTTCCCGGAGTGCCCGAAGCATGATCGCAATCGCGTCGAGGCGGTTCTTGCCGTGGACGATCAACTTCGCGAGCATGGAATCGTAGAACGGCGGGATCACATAGCCCGCGTAACCGTGACTGTCCAGACGAACACGCGGCCCTCCCGGCATCTGCCAGGTCTCGATCTTCCCGGGAGATGGCATGAAGTTATTGTCGGGATCCTCCGCGTTGATGCGACACTCGATCGCATGACCGGTGAGCTTGATATCCTCCTGGGTAAAGCTGAGCTTTTCGCCCGCGGCAACACGCAGCTGCTCCTTGACCAGGTCGATACCGGTGACGTACTCCGTAACGGGATGTTCGACCTGGAGACGGGTGTTCATTTCCATGAAATAAAAATTCTCCTTGCCGTCGAGCAAAAACTCGATGGTCCCGGCATTCTCATACCTGAACGCCTTGGCGGCGCGGATGGCGGCTTCCCCGATCCGGCGGCGAATCTTGGCGCTGATCCCCGGTGCCGGCGACTCTTCGATCAGCTTTTGATGACGGCGCTGAACGGAACAGTCGCGCTCCCCCAGGTGCACGACGTTCCCGAAACTGTCAGCCATGATCTGGACTTCGATATGGCGGGGTTCCTGGATACATTTTTCAATATAGATGTCCCGATTGCCGAATGCGGCTTCTGCCTCGGCTTGCGCCGTCAGGAACGAACTTATCAACTTGCCGTCATT
>MWBI01000169.1 GCA_002068945.1 Candidatus Omnitrophica bacterium ADurb.Bin314 | reverse complement strand
CCCGCCTGGATGTTATCGATCATTCCCTCAATCAGCGATGCTTCACGGGGGATCGTGAGTTTTATGCTCCGCTTCACGAGACCGAATTGCTTCAGGAAAGCCTTGTCGAACTCTTGAAGTTCGCAGCCCGCGTGAATCAGCGATTTCAGGATTCGTTCGTACAAGAGCCCGATATAGAACGCATCGTCGAGATATCCGAAAAGATGCCGGTTGTCCTCCGGGATGAAATCTTTGGGATGGTAAAAATAAGTTAAAGCGTATCCCGTCAGTCTTTTGGTGTCGGAAGGGACCTCCGGGCGGGCGTTGTGCCGGTATGCCCGGGCCAGAAGCTTGGGGAGCAGAAGGATCATGTTCGTCAGCCTTTTTTCCAGGGAAGGTGTTGCTTTTTTCCCGATCCTTTCCCGGACTTTCGCGTGGAAGTCCCCCCGGTCGATGACCGCAATATTCTTCAGGTTCTCCTCGAACGCCTTCAGCATGACGCCCTCCTTGTCTCGGGTGTGAAGCGCGGAAAAATTATCCGCTGGTTTCGGACTTAAATAAAATATATACTTTATATGAATCCTATAACTTATATTTATGATCCCTTTTAATTTTCACCACCTCTATTATTTTTACATGGTCGCAAAGGAGCGGTCCTTTTCCAGGGCCGCCCGGGCCCTTTGCATTTCCCAGCCGTCCCTGAGCGCCCAGATCCGCCAATTCGAAAGCTATTGGAATTTCCGGCTGCTTGACCGGGAAGGGCGCCAGATCTCCCTGACCGAGGAGGGAGCCCTTGTGTTCGATTCGGCCAAGGCGATCTTTGATCTGGCGCAGGAATTGGCGGACGGGATGTCAAAACAGAAATACCGGATCGGGTCCAGGATTCAGCTCGGGGTTTCCAGTGCGGTACCCAAGGCCATTGCGGACAGCCTCGTTCGGTTCATCCTTGAAGCGGATCCCCAGATTCACCTGACCCTTCGCCAAGACCGGATCGAGACGATGATCGAAGACCTTATGGTCCACAAGCTGGACCTGATCCTCAATGATTTTTCCTATCCCACTTCCTTCGAAGAAAATATCCAGAACCATCTTATCGCGACGATCCCGATGGTTTTTTGCGCGAATAAAAAAAAGGCCCGGAAGCTCCGGGACCTTCCCCAGGGGCTTGATGGAACCCCCCTCATCCTTCCTACCGCGCCGGACCAGACCCATCACGCGGTCCAGAACTATATCCACGCGAACAAGATCAAGCCCCGGATCGTCGCGGAGATCCAGGACCTTGAAGTGGCGCGAGCCCTGGTCGCGATGGGGAGGGGAGTGGGGCTTCTCAACTCTTATGCCGTGGCCCATTCTCCCGAGAAAGATGAACTTTCCGTGCTTCGGGATCATTCGCGGTACAAGATCACGGACACTATCTACCTGATCCGGCGCGAACGCAAGATCCCGCATCCTCTTGTAACGCGAATCCTGAAGGAATTCCGGATCGAAGTCTGATCCGGACCTCCCGTCCCGAAAAAACCTTCGCCCCGTGCTTCGCTTTAAGGCCGTGTGTATGGACAAACCCCCCCCCCTCTTGTATGATTCTTCCTCACCGCCATGATTGATGAAAAAGACCGTCTTTTTTTAAGTTGTCTCCGGAAAGGCCTGGATTTTGTGAGCCGTCCTTTTGACGCCCTCGGTGCCCGGATCGGCACGGACGGGGCGGATGTGATCCTCCGTCTTGAGAGGCTGAAGCGGGGCGGCGTTATCGCCGGTGTCCGGACGTTCTGGGATGCGACGAGTTTCCGGTGCCGGGGGGCCTGGGCCGCGATGAATTTCCCGGCGGGGACGTTCGATCAAAAAGCGGAGATCATCCACCGGCATCCGGGGATCCTCTATAGTGTTGAACGGGCGCATGAGATCAACTTCTGGTGTTTTGTCGTGGTGCCGGCCGGGCACGATCCTGAAACGCATATCCGGATCCTCGCGAGACAAACGGGGGCGGTACCAAGTCTGTATCTTCCGCTTCGCAAGGTCCTCAAGGGGCCTGGGCCACTGATTTCGCTGGCGGGACAGGAGTATGCCGCCGTGGATGAAGGGGAGGAGCGGCGACAATCCCCGGAGCGGTCCGAACTCTCGCTTGATGAAATCCGGTTGATACGTCTGATGCAGGACGATCTTCCGGAAACGGACGAACCGTTCCACAAGATCGCCGAAGCGATGAATGCCCCCGAGGCGATCATCCTGAACCTTCTGAAAGGTCTGAGCCAAAAAGGTCATCTGAAACGTATCGGGAGCTATACGCGCGCCAGATCCGCAATGCCGGCATCGACACTACGGCTTGTCGTGTGGCAAGTCCCCGGTGAGAAGATGGAAAGGATCGCCGGTTGTTTTGAGGAGATCCCGGAGGTCATTTGCGCGGACACGCGGCCCGGATATCCGGAGTTTCCCTACACGGTCTACACGCTGATCCGCGCGGCTGATCCGGCCGCCCTGGAGGTGCTGGTTCGCCGGATCGAAGAAAAGATCGGCCGCTGGCCCAATCGCGTCATTCCCCTGGTGCGGGAGATACGGAAAGTTCCGATGCGGTATTTCCCGGCGGAATTGGACGCGTGGTGGATCCGGAACCGCCTGCTCGCGGATCCGGTGCTTCAAAATAATATACAGTAAGTGATGTGGCAGGTTGCCGCCTGCCGCCTCTCGCATACGACATGTCATTTTAATAATTCTGAGAGGGCAATATGTCATTAAGAGATTCTTGGGTCAAAAAACGCGAAAAAGATACGAATCGTTCGCAAATGCACTATGCCCGGAAAGGGATCGTGACGGAGGAGATGGTCTTTGTCGCGAAACGGGAGAACCTCAATCCGGAATTCGTACGCGATGAGATCGCCGCGGGAAGGCTCGTGATCCCCGCCAATATCCGTCACGTGAATCTCGAGCCGATGGGGATCGGCATCAACACCCTCACGAAGATCAACGCAAACCTCGGCAATTCGGCGCTCGGCTCGAACATCGAAGAAGAGCTCGAAAAGGTCCGGGTTGCCGTGAAATTCGGAGCGGACACGGTCATGGACCTTTCGACGGGACCGCTTCTCAATGAAACGCGTGAAGCCGTGGTTCGCGCGAGCACAGTGCCGGTCGGGACCGTTCCTGTTTACCAGGCGCTTGAGCGTGTCGGCGGGAAACCTGAGGCGCTGACA
>MWBI01000168.1 GCA_002068945.1 Candidatus Omnitrophica bacterium ADurb.Bin314 | reverse complement strand
GTCGGGCACTTCCACCGCCTCGGGCTCTTCTTCCCCGTTTTTCGCGGTATCCCTTTCTGTCCTGATCTCGCCGAACGCGGCCGTGAACCCCGGGAACAGGTTCTTTGTCCCGCTCGTCTTGAACCAGTATTTGTCCCCCGCAAGGATCGCAACCGACGTGACTTCGTCCACGGCGGGGACCATCTGCGATGCGACAAATTTCCGCCAGATCAACTCATAGAGTTTCAGTTCATCTTCGGCGAGATACGCCTTCACGAGCTCCGGCGTACGGTACACGGATGTGGGACGCACCGCCTCGTGCGCTTCCTGGGCCCCCTTGCGGGACTTGTAGACCGGCGGCGCATCGGGGAGATAATCCGCCCCGAATTTTTCCTTGATGAACTGGATGGCCTCCTGCTGGGCGGCCGCGGCGACATTCACGGAATCCGTGCGCATGTAGGTAATCAGACCCACGCTCCCCTCCTCGCCAAGCTCAATACCTTCATAGAGCCGCTGGGCGATGCGCATCGTGTTTGCGGAGGAGAATCCGATGCGGGTGTACGATTCCTGCTGCAGCTTGCTCGTCGTGTAGGGCGCCTGGGGCTTGCGGCGTTTCTCGGTCTTGTCGATTCTGGAGACCTCAAACGGAAGATTTATCAGCTCCTGCTTGATCGCTTCGGTGGCCTGGAGGTCCACCAGAACGGGTTTTTCGGACCCGATCCTGTCGAGCCGCGAAAGGAAGATTTTATCCTGCGCCTCTTCGGGGGAAAGACGCGCGTCGAGCGTCCAGTATTCCTGCGGAACGAACTTCCGGATCTCGCGTTCGCGGTCCACAATAAAACGGAGCGCCACGGATTGCACCCGTCCCGCACTGAGCCCCTTGCCAACCTTCTTCCAGAGAAGCGGACTAAGCTGATAGCCGACAATCCGGTCCAGGATGCGTCGGGCCTGCTGCGCGTTCACGAGGTTGATGTCGATATCACGGGGATGTTCGAACGCGCGCAGTACGGCCTCCTTCGTGATCTCATGGAATTCGACGCGTTGTATCCGGAGGTCCTTGTTCGCTTCGCGGAAAACATACGCCAAATGCCAGCTGATGGCCTCCCCCTCCCGGTCAGGGTCGGTCGCAAGATACACGGAGACTTTGCCCGCGGCGGAGGCCTTGAGGTGTTTGGCCGTCTTGATATTCTTCGGAGAAATGATGTACTCGGGCGTGAAATCGTTCGCGAGGTCCACACCCATCCGGCTCTTGGGAAGGTCCCGGACGTGGCCCATGGAGGCTTCAACCTGGTAATCCTTGCCGAGGAATTTATTGATGGTCCTGGCTTTGGCGGGAGATTCGACGATGACGAGATGTCTCGCGCTCGATATCCTGGCGGATTCCTTCTTTTTACCTGACGCCTTCTTCACTTTTGCCACAAAAACCCCTTTAAAAAACGTCCTGAACCATTCTGTTAAACGCGGGCAGGCTTTTAAAGGGAGCGATTCTAATCAAAAGGCATGGGATTGTAAATCCGATTTTATCGGACTTTGCATAACCTGTTCAGCAGCAACGGATTACGATATCTGATCCCAAGGATCTCTTTTAATATCGCCCGAAAGAGGATTCTTTTTTTTGAGGGGTTCTTTGGAAAGATTATACAAAATTTCCAGCTCCAGAATCTGAGAGTCCCGAACCGCTTCTTTCTCGATCCGGCGAACCAGACGTTTCAAGGTTCCGATCCTCATCCCGAACCTTTCAACGCAAAGGGTGGTGAGCAAACGGGTTAGCAGGCTAACGTGGACTTCGAGGTCCGTGAGGCGTCCCTCGTCTCGCCCCCTGCTCTCCGAAGCTTCTTTCACCTGCTTTTTCAGTTCGGCCACTTGCGAATAGAGCAGCAGAGCTTCCTTGAGAGAGGTCTCGGCCGAGGAACTTTTGCGCGCTTTTTTCGTTTTTTTCATAATCCGTCCACCTTATTAATTATACCACACACCTCATCCGGGGCAGGATAAGCCACGGGACCTCCGGAGACAAAAAAATCCTCCTCTATGGTTCGCACAGAGGAGGATTTTTTTGAAAAAAGTTACGCTTCAACCACCTGGGTTTTGGCCCAGATATCCGCCAAACGACCGGACGCCACCGGTTCCTTATCGAGGACCAGAAAGACAATCGGCGCGATGAGGGCTAGGAGAAGCCCGACCACAGCCAGCGGACCACCCGCGATCACAGCCGGGAAAAAGGCCAGCACGAGGACGAGTGTGATTCCGTAAGCGATCCGGCGCCCGAGCAGTGAACCGCTGATCAGAAGCCTCGCGATCTCGCACACATAACCGGTCGACAGCACAAAGGGAACAATCAAAAAGATGTTCCGGACGAAAGACTGGAGCAGGGTCACCTTTCCTCCGAGCAAGCTGATGACGCGCGTCTTGATCATCGCGCGACCGGGGGCCCAAACGGCGTCGCGAAAAATCAGCCAGGCGACGTTGATGAAGATGAGCACGATATTGCGAACCGCATCTGACGCCATGAAGAGGGCCAACGCGATAACAACACCGAGAACGATCGGAACGACAACAAGATCGATAATCCCGGCCGCGAACCTTTTACCTTTGCCTGCTGGAACCAGTCCTTCCATTGCGAATCTCCTTTCGTTTATACAGCCCGAAGCCCTAAAAAGACGTCACACCCCACTGGAATCTAGCCCTTCGGAACGAGGCTGTCAAAAACTTTTTCTGACAAGAACGCCCCGATAACCTAAGCATCGGCAGCCTCCGGATTTCATTTAGTCATAAAATACCTGCCGTCCGGAGTTTTCCGGATCCGCCCCCCAAGCTCCAGCATAAACAGCAGCGTCGCGACCCTTGCCGCATCCAGTCCCGTCATTTCAAGAATCTCATCAACCGTCATGCCGCTCTCCTCACGCAGGGCTTCGAGCAGGATCGCCGACTCCTCATCCTTCTCTTCTCCCGGGAGTGTCTCTTCATTGACGACCACCGACGCTTCCTCCTCCTTGTTTACCGGCACGGGTTGTATCGGTACACCGGTAGCGGATTCCTCGGCCGTGGCGCTCACGAAAGATTCGGGAGGAGCAACGGACCGCCAGCGGTCAGCAAGGGCTTCAAAGATCTCCTCCGGGCTTTCGATCAAGGCCGCTCCCTCCCTGATCAGTTGATGGGTGCCGCGCGACGTCAGCTGATCGACCGGCCCCGGGAGCGCGAACACCTCCCTGCCCTGGTCGAGCGCCTCGTGGGCGGTAATCAGCGAACCGCTCCGCGAATGGGCTTCGATCACAAGCACGCCGTGACTGAGCCCGGAGATGATCCGGTTCCGCCTCGGGAAATTTTCAGCAAGCGGCGGGGTCCCGAGCGGATATTCGCTGATCAGCGAATATCCGCTCCGTGATCTTCCCGGACAGTTTTTCATTCTCTTTGGGATAGACAACATCGATACCGCATCCAAGCACCGCGATCGTCCTGCCGTAGGGAATCCCGAGGGCCGCCTCGTGCGCCGCCTGGTCAACGCCGCGGGCGAGACCGGAGATGATCGTGATCCCTTTCGCGGCAAGCTCTCCCGAAAAACGCCTGGCTTGCGTTCTGCCATAAAAACTCGGATGCCGCGTCCCGACCACCGCCACGGCATTGGCATCACCGGTCTCAAGCATCCCTTTCATGTAAAAAAGAAGCGGAGGATCGGGGATCTCCTTCAACGCGGCCGGGTACTCCGCGTCGAGGACTGTGCATAACGCGACCCCTTCCCTCCGGCACTCATCGAGCTCCTTTAACGGATCGAACGGCTCTTTCGTTCCCTCCTCATTCAGGACTTCGAGGACCTCGCCGGGATATTGTCCTTCGCGTAAAAGCTCCACCGCCCGCCGCCTTTCCCGGATCCCAAGGCGATTTAAAACAAGCATGGAGGCAAGGTCCCGGTCGGACATGGAGTTCATAGATGATATCCTGCCGGTCGTCTTTCCCGGAGGTTCCCCGGGTCTGCGGAACAACGGACCGTATCAGCCATCATCTTTCGTCCGCAAAAGAAAACAATGGTCCGGAAGATCCGCCTGTGTGGTATGGGGGTGCGCCTGCTCCTCATGCGGCAAGCCTAACATGATTTTTGCTATAAATCAATAATATATTGATTTATAGCAAATGTTTGAGCGCCGCCTTCCTCTCTCTGAAAAAGCGGTTATCGGGCGCCGAAAAGGCGGAGAATATTGCGGAGTTCGCCGGCAGAGATACCGGTCTTGATCGTAACCTTGCCGATCCGTTCGGGGAGAACGAAGCGGAGACGGCCCCCCGCTTTCTTTTTGTCCCGCATCATGGCCTTCAGGACCGTCGCGGACCGGATCTTCAGGTTGTCAACGGCAACGGGCAGGCCGAGCCTCTTTAAAAGCGCGAGCTGGCGTCTCACAAATTCCGGCGAGCATATCCCGATCTCGGCGGCAAGGTGCGCCGCCATCGCCATGCCGATCCCAATCGCTTCGCCGTGAACGATTTTTCTGTATTTTGCCGCGTTCTCGATCCCGTGACCGAATGTATGCCCGTAGTTCAGGATCATTCGTTCACCCTTCGTCTCGTATTCGTCCCGGCTCACGACACCGGCCTTGATACACGCGGAGTCGGTTACAATCCGCTCAAGCGCCGCCGCGTTCTTTTCAAGAATCCTCCCCGCGTTCCTTTCGAGGAACCGGAACAGCCGCGCGTCGCGGATCACGCCGTATTTCACAACTTCCGCGAGCGACGCGCAAAGTTCTTTCGCGGGAAGCGAATCCAGGACACCGACATCGGAGATCACAAGCGCCGGGGGATGGAACGCGCCCATCAGGTTCTTCCCTTCGGGAAGGTTGATCCCCGTCTTGCCGCCAATCGAACTGTCGACCTGGGCAAGCAAGGTTGTCGCGACATTCACATAACGGATCCCGCGAAGATACACGGAGGCCGCGAAACCGGAAAGATCGCTGACGACACCTCCGCCGACCGCGACAATGCCGTCCTTTCGTTCAAAACCTTTCGCGAGCAGCACGTGGAGCAGCCGGAAAAGCTCTTTTCCGGATTTGGCGCGCTCCCCGTCAGGCAGGGTGTGGAAAGAGACCTTGAACCCTTTTCGGGTGATCGCTTCCGCGACCGTTCGCGCGTAACGGCTTATTCCGGTCTGGGAGACCACCAGAATCCGGGCGCCCGGCCGGAAGAGCCCGGAAAGCAGGCTCCCGCTCCGGGCAAGAATCCCTTTCCCGACCACGATCTTATAGGCGCCTTTGATGCTTTTGACAGGAATGGTCTTCATTGTTTTATTTCATCAATGCCTTGATCTGTTGAGCAGTCGCTTCCGCGGTCAGGCCGTCCGTCATCACCGCGTGATCGCAGGTTGCGCGATAGCGGGCCTTCCGCACCTCATAAATCCCTTCGAGGGCGTCCATGGGATCCGGCGTGTTGAGAAGCGGCCGATCCCGGTTCCGGCATACCCGTTCCCACAAAACCGGAAGCGTCGCCTCGAGCAGGATGATCTTTCCCGTCCTCTTCATGAGATCCACATTCTCGTCCCGCAAGATAATCCCGCCGCCCGTCGCGAAAACGCGCCGGGCTTCGGCCGAGATTTTTTTCAGGACCGCCGTTTCCACATCCCGGAAATACGACTCACCGTCCGTCGCGAAGATCTCAACGATCGGCCGCCCCTCCTGTTTCTCGATCTCGGAGTCGATGTCCGTAAACTGATACCCGGTCAGGGCCGCCAGAGCCTTCCCGGTCACGCTCTTTCCCGACCCCATCATCCCCGTAAGATAGATGTTCATCGCTCTCCCGCTTCTCAGCCGCGAATTTGCCTCCGGTACCCGTCGTAATTCCGCCGGATCTCCCGCATGGAATCTCCGCCGAATTTTTCGAGGAAGGCGTCCGCGAGCACATACGCCACGAGCGCCTCGCCGATCACGCTGCCCGCCGGAACCGCGCAAAAATCACTGCGTTCGAAATCCGCCTTTTCGGTCCGCTTTGTGCGCATGTTAACCGAGGCGAGCGGGCGAGCGAGGGTCGCGATCGGTTTCATCGTCACCCGGACCACCACATCCTCCCCGTTCGTCATGCCGCCTTCGATACCACCCGCGCGGTTCGTCCGGTGATAATAGCCGCGGGATTTTGAATAAAAGATCTCATCGTGGGCCCCGGAACCGTAGAGGGACCCGAGACGGTCCCCCTCGCCGATCTCCACGGCCTTCACGGATTGTTTACTCATCAGCATTCCCGCGAGTCGTCCATCGAGTTTTCTCGCGTGATGGACACAGGAACCCAGCCCGGCCGGAAGTCCCGCCGCGCGGACCTCGTATTTTCCGCCGACCGTATCCGATTGTTTCCGGGCCTTCTCGATCACCCGGATCATGGCCCGGGCCGTTTTCGGACAAACACAGTTGACGGGCGAATCTTTCGTGAGCGCCCGGATCTCTTTGACGGTCAGCGACCGCTCCGGGAGCGAGGCCGGGCCGATCCGAACCACGTGGGACGCGATCTCGATCCCGAATTCACGGAGAAACAATTTGCAGGCGGCGCCGGCCGCGACACGCATCGAGGTCTCGCGCGCGCTCGAGCGTTCGAGGATCGCGCGGATGCTCTGGTGATACTTGAGCGCCCCGGCGAGGTCCGCGTGTCCCGGCCTCGGCCGTTCGAGGTCCGGCAACGCGTCCACCGTATTGTCCCTGTTCTTGAGAATCAGCCCGAGCGGCGCCCCCGTCGTCTTGCCCCGGATCACGCCCCCCATGATCTCGACACAGTCGGTCTCGATCTTTTGCCGCCCGCCGCGCCCGAAGCCTCCCTGGCGCCGGCGCAGTTCGGCGTTCACGAAATCAAGGTCGAACGCAAGACCGCTCGGCAATCCCTCGAGGATCGTCGCAAGGTACTTTCCATGTGATTCTCCGGTCGTGATGTAATTCAGCATGTGTCAGACTCCGTATAGTGTTGAAAAAAGGTCCAGAATCTCCGGCCCCGCGAAATAGAAAATGACCGCCATCACGGCCAGGAAAGGACCATACGGGATCGTTTCCTGTTTTTTCGCGAACCGGCAAAAAAGCGCGTACGGCAATGCGATAAAAGGCGCAAACATGAAAACAAGGACCGTCAGCCAAGGCCCGAGAAACGTCCCGATCATCGCCATCAGGCACAGGTCGCCGAACCCCATCGCCTCGCGCGAAAGGACCATCGCCTCGGCTCTCCCCTCAATCACGCCCGCGTCCGCAAGCGCGTGTTCCTTGCCGGCGACACGGAAGCTTTTTTCGGAGATCTCGACCTCTACGTCCTTGAAATTCCCGCCCGCGAACCTCAACGTCGCGGCGCGAAAAACGATCCGGTCCGAAGACCGGTTAAAGATATCGTCCCACGCGATCGAGCTGCAGGACGGATCCAGATATTGCCCGCGCGTCAGAGTGTCCGCCAGGCGCTGAAAAAAACCGGAAACTCCGCCGGCGCGCGACGCGAGAGGGGCCCCAGGCTGGTCGATCAGCAAACGGTTGTCCTTGATAGTAATGACGGTCCCCGGGGCCAGACGGACTTTCCGTTTTCCAAAGAGCAGTTTCCCCAGTTCCGCAACGGCAAAAATGGTCGCGGCGCCCGTCACAAGACCGAGCACGCTCGCGAGCAACTTATGATACCACAAGCCCTGAGGCACCAGGCGCGCGTTCACAACGCTCACGCAGACCCCGAAGATCATCCCCGTCCACGTGACGCCATGAGGGATGAATCCCGTTTCCAGGTCCGTCAGCGTCACCACGATCATCATCGACACAAAGACCGCGGCGATCGCGAACGCCGCCGAAAGACCGCAGCTCCGCCAGATCAGGAGCCAGCTCACGGCGTTCAGAAGTTCCACGAAAAAATACCGGAACGAAATGGGACGCCTGCAGCGGAAGCACTTGCCGCGGAGAATGAGATAGCTCAGGAGCGGAATATTCTCGTACCACGGGATCGGGATCTTGCATTTCGGACAGAACGACCCCGGCCAAACGATCGAAAGCTCCCGCGGCATCCGGTGAATGCAAACATTCAGAAAACTCCCCGCGATCGCGCCGAACACGAAGATGATAACGGGGTAGAACATTTCAATCATGGCTTGCCTTTTGTCCTGAGCGCCTCGAGGAGCGCGTTACGCATCACACTCACCGGAGCCTTTCCCCCGGTCCAGCATTCGAACGCCCGAACGCCCTGATAAAAAAGCATCCCGAGACCGTTCAGGGTCCGGTGACCGCGTTTCCGGGCCAACGCGAGAAAACGGGTCTCGGCCGGATTATAGATCAGGTCCATGAAAAGCTTCGGGCCGGCGTCCGCCTTCGGGATCCACTCCGAAGGGACGGCCATCGGGTCCGTTTTCTTGAGACCGAGCGGCGTGGCATTCACAACAAGATCAGCCTTCCCGATCAGTTCGCGGATGCGAAGGTCCCCCGACCGGAGGGCCTCATAAGCGGTCCCGCGGAATACCCGCCCCAGATCGCGGGCGATCTTTTCCGCTTTCTCGGGGAACATGTCCACCACCGTGACCGCACGGGCTTTTTTCCTGGAAAGACCGTAGACGACCGCCCGCGACGCCCCTCCCGCACCAAGGATGACCGCGCGCTTCCCTTCCGGCCGATACTTCCCTTCCCTGCCCAACGAGAGCAGGAACCCTTCCATATCGGTGTTCGCGCCGAACCAGCGCGTGCCTTTTTGATAGACCGTGTTGACCGCGCCGATCTCCCGGGCCTCGCGTGAAATACCGTCAAGGTATTTCAGCACGGTCTCTTTATACGGCACCGTGACATTGAAACCGGAAAGGAGGGAACGTCTGAGACCGCGCATTGCCTCACGGAATCCCGCGGCATCCTGTTCGAGGACAATATAGTTCGCATCGATCCCGAGGGCGCGAAATCCGGCTTCATGCATGTGGGGGGAAAGGGTGTGTTCGAGGGGGTAACCGAAGATCCCGAAAAGCCTGAATCCCGTATGACGTTTCACCGATCTCATCGAGCGCTCCAAAATTCCGGACGTTTGACATCCTCGCCGCGGGTCATCCCGTGAGCGATCCGGATGCCGGGCGGGCCTGATCCCTCAAAGACGGACGTCTATTTTCCTTCGGGACGCGGACGCCGAACCCCGTTTCGGTTCCTGACACAGTTTGTTCAGGGCAAAAAGATATGCGCGGACGCTCGCCTCGATGACGTCGGTGCTCGTACCGCGGCCGGAAACTTCTTTCGTCCCGACCACGAGCTTCACCACCACATCGCCGAGCGCGTCCTTGCCGCCCGTCACGGACTGCAGGCCATAGTGGGCAACCTGGGCGCCGGAGCGGACGACCGTTTCGATCGCCTTATAACACGCTTCGACGGGACCGTCCCCGGTGGAACTCGCCTCGCTCACCTGTCCCTGATAGGAAAGCCGGATCGTGGCGGATGGTTTCTGCCCCGTTTCGGAGACGACCTTCATGGAAACGAGCTTCCACGTCTCCGGGACCTGGGCGATCTGGTTCTGCAGGATCGCTTCGATGTCCTCGTCAAAAATATACTTTTTCTTGTCCGCGAGCGTCTTGAACTTCACGAAGGCGGCATCGATCTCCGCCGCGGACAGATTAAACCCGAGTTTTTTCACGCGCACCGCGAACGCGTGCTTCCCGGAAAGCTTGCCCAGCATCAGCTGATTTCCCGAGAGACCGATCTTCTTCGGATTCATGATCTCGTAGGTCTGGCGCTTCTTGAGAATCCCGTCCTGATGGATACCGGAGGCGTGCCAGAAGGCGTTCCTCCCGACGATCGCCTTGTTCGGCTGGACGACCATGCCCGTCAGATGCGACACAAGACGCGAGGACTTCGTAATCTCGGACAGCTTGATATCCGTGTAACAACCCATGAAATCCCGGCGCGTGTTGAGGATCATCGCGATCTCTTCGACCGACGCGTTGCCGGCCCGCTCGCCGATCCCGTTCACGGTGCACTCGATCTGGTTCGCGCCGGCCAGCACGGCGGCGATCGAGTTCGCGGTCGCAAGACCGAGATCGTTGTGGCAGTGGACCGAAAGCACGATCTGCTTGCCAAGCGCGGGGTTCTTCCTGATCAGGAGCCGGATGAGGTCCGAGAACTCCTCGGGGATCGCGTAGCCGACGGTATCGGGGATATTGATCGAGGTTGCTCCCGCGTCGATCGCGGCGCGGACGACATCGACGAGAAAATCCCGTTCCGTGCGCGATGCGTCCTCGGGAGAGAACTCGACCTGACGGAAATCCTTCCTGGCGGAGCGGATGTTCTTCACCGCCATCTCGATGATCTCGCGTTTGCCCTTCTTGAGCTTGAATTCCCGGTGAATCTGCGATGTCGCGAGGAAGACATGAATCCGTTTTTTCGCCGCCCCTTCGAGTGCACTCCGGCAGGCGTCGATATCCCGCGGAATCATGCGGGAAAGACCGCAGATCACGGGTTTCCTCACGTGCTCCGCGATCATGGCGACCGCCCTCATCTCACCTTCCGAGGAGGCGGGGAACCCCGCCTCGATCACATCGACGTTCAGGCACTCGAGCTGCTTCGCGATCTTGAGCTTCTCTTCGGGCAGGAGGGACGCGCCCGGCGATTGCTCGCCGTCCCGGAGCGTCGTGTCGAATATGTATATTTTCCGTTCTGGTTTCATGACGTCAGGCCGTACTGTTCCGGATACACGCCGCAAGCCGCGGACCACACGAAATTCGTCCTGTCTCTCTTGTGGCCTTGCGGCTTTGCGGCTCGGTTATCTGTTACTTCTTGTTGATGAAATCCATCATTTTGCGGAGGCGTTCTCCGACATTTTCGATCTTGTGCTTTTCGCAGGTCGCACGCATTTTCTTGAAGTTCGGACGGCCCTTCCGGTTCTCGCCGATCCATTCCTTCGCGAACTTTCCGTTCACGACCTCCTTGAGGATCTTCTTCATCTCCTTGCGCGTGGATTTCGTGATCACGCGGGGGCCGCGGCTGTAACCGCCGTACTCGGCCGTGTCGGAAACGCGTTTGTACATACCGCTGATCCCGGACACAAACATCGCGTCCACGATCAGCTTCACTTCGTGGAGACATTCGAAATACGCCATCTCGGGCTGATAGCCGGCTTCCACGAGCGTGTCGAACCCCGCCGTGATGAGCTCGCTCAGGCCGCCGCAGAGAACCGCCTGTTCTCCGAAGAGGTCCGTTTCGGTCTCTTCCTTGAATGTTGTTTCAATCACGCCGGCGCGCGTCCCGCCGATCGCCTTCGCGTACGCAAGTCCGATCTTGAGCGCTTTACCGCTCGGGTTCTGCTGGACCGCCACGAGACACGGCACGCCGCCGCCTTCGACGAACTGGGAGCGCACGAGCGAACCCGGGCCCTTCGGGGCGACCATAAACACGTCGATATTCGACGCGGGCTTGATGTACTTGAAATGGATGTTGAACCCGTGCGAGAAACAAAGCGCCTTGCCGGCCTTCAGATTCGGGGCAATGTGTTTCTCATAGATCTCGGCCTGAAGGTGGTCCTGGGTCAGGATCTGGATGATATCGGCCTGCTTCGCCGCGTCGGCCGCGGAGACCGGCTTGAAACCGTCCTTGATCGCCATGTCATAGTTGGGCGTCCCCTGGAGCTCCGAGACGAGAACATCGACGCCCGAGTCCCTGAGGTTCAGCCCCTGTCCGCGGCCCTGGATGCCGTAGCCAATGATGGCGACTTTCTTGCCTTTGAGAAGATTGAGGTCCGCATCCTTGTCGTAATAAATCTTGACTGCCATGTCTGTTTTCCTTTCTGGTTGTGAATAAAAAGCGTTACTTTTTCCCGGAAGCTTTTTTCGACCGGGATTTGCCCGCGGCTTTCTTGGACGGCGCCTTGAGCTCATGACGCCGCGCCATCGCGATCTGTCCCGTCCGCACCACTTCGCGAAGATCGAACGGTTTCAGAAGCTCGAGCATCGCGTCGATCTTGCCTTCGCTGCCCGTCACCTCAATCGTCATGGTCTCGGGGCTCACGTCCACGATCTTCCCGCGGAACGTGTTCACGACGTGCATGATGTCGTTCCGGTTCGTCGCGTTGGCGCTGAGCTTGATCAACACGAGCTCGCGTTCGATCACATCCTTGTCGGTGACATCCTCGACGCAAATCACATCAACAAGCTTGCTGAGCTGTTTCATGATCTGGTCGATCACGCGGGCGTCTCCCTGCGCAATCACGGTCATCCGCGAAACCTCGGGATCGTGGGTCTCCCCGACCGCGAGGCTGTCGATGTTGAAGCCGCGCGCGGAAAAAAGCCCCGCGACGCGCGCGAGCACGCCGAAATGGTTTTCCACGAGAACCGAAATAGTGTGTTTCATGTTCGTTATCCTTTCAGTGATAGGGGACAAGCGGCAACGGCAAGTTTTTACTTACCACTTATAACTTACCGCCCACAACTGCATTCAGGCCATATCCATGATCTGGTCGAGCGCGTTGCCGGCCGGCACCATCGGATAAACGTTCGATTCCGGCACCACCTTGCAATGCACCACAGCGGGCCCCTTGTGTTTGAGGGCCTTTTGGATCACGGGGATCACGTCTTTTTTCTTCCTCACCTCCAGGGCAAGGATCCCGTACGCCTTCACGAGCTTCACGAAATCGGGATTCGTCGGACCGATCACGGACCCCGAATAGCGGCGTTTGTAAAAAAGTTCCTGCCACTGCCGAACCATCCCGTAATAACCGTTGTCCATCACGAACACCTTCACGGGGACCTTGTTGTAGGCCGCGGTCGCGAGCTCCGTCATCGTCATCTGGAACGAACCGTCCCCTTCGATGCAAACCACGTTCGCCCCGGGGCACGCGATCTGCGCGCCGATCGAGGCAGGGAACCCGTACCCCATCGTGCCAAGGCCGCCGGAGGTGAGCATCGTGCGGGGCCGCTTGAACTTGTACCACTGGGCCGTCCACATCTGATGCTGACCGACCCCCGTGACCACGATCGCCTCGTGGCGCGTCTGCTCGCCGAGCTGTTCAATCACGTATTCCTGCAACACCTTCGAACT
The DNA here is from genome assembly GCA_002068945.1 of Candidatus Omnitrophica bacterium ADurb.Bin314. Classification (GTDB taxonomy): domain Bacteria; phylum Omnitrophota; class Omnitrophia; order Omnitrophales; family Aquincolibacteriaceae; genus UBA1443. The sequence continues at coordinate 19,397 of MWBI01000168.1, read as the reverse complement.
ATCACGGTTGTATTTCATCGGATACTTCCGCTTCCACTCCGCGACCTGATCGAGCCACGGTTTTATCCTTGCGCGTTTATCGCCCACAAGCTTCAGCAGTCGCATCATCGCCGTCTTCACGTCGCTCACGACCGGCACGTGCGCGCGCACGGTCTTCGAGATCGACGACGGATCAATGTCGATATGAATGATCTTTGCGTTCGGGGCGAACTTCGAGACATTCCCCGTCACGCGGTCGTCAAAACGCGCGCCCACACCGACCAGGACATCCGCGTTCTGCACCGCGTAGTTCGCGTAGTGCGTCCCGTGCATGCCAAGCATCCGGAGCGAGAGCGGGTGCGTCTCCGGAAAGATACCGAGCCCGAGGATCGTCGTCGTGATCGGAATTCCGGTCTTTTCGACGAACGCGCGGACCTCTTTCGAAGCCCCCGAAATGATCGCGCCGCCGCCGACGTACAGAACCGGCCGCTTGCTGTGGCGGATCAGTTCCGCCGCCTTGCGGAGTTGTTTCGGCGCGTCCGGATCCGTCAGATCGGGACGATAGGCGCGGATGAAGACCTTTTCCGGCCATTTGAATTCCGCGCGCGCGCGGCTCACGTCCACGGGAAAATCGATCAGCACGGGGCCGGGGCGCCCGGTTGTCGCGATATAGAATGCCTCCCGCACCGTCCGTGCGATATCCTTGACGTCCTTGATCAAAAAATTATGCTTCGTGATCGGACGCGTGATGCCAACAATGTCGACCTCCTGGAAGGCATCGCTCCCGATCGCGTTGGACACAACCTGCCCGGTAATGCAGACCATCGGCACGCAGTCCATGTACGCGGTCGCGAGGCCCGTGACCGTGTTCGTTGCCGCGGGACCGGACGTCACGACACAGACGCCGGGGCGACCGCTCGCGCGGGCGTAACCGTCCGCCATGTGCGCGGCGCCCTGCTCGTGCTTCGTGAGGATCAGTTTGATCTTCGAGTCGTAGAGAACGTCGTAGGTCGGGAGAATCACTCCGCCGGGAAGACCGAAGATGTGTTTCACGCCTTCCATTTCAAGGCTTTTAACGAGTATCTGCGCGCCAGTGAGTTCCATAATCGCCTGTTTTTCCGGGATGGTTAAACCGTGAAGAAATCCTTTATGCCTTTTTTGAGCTTCGACTTGAAACCTTTTTTGCCCTTTTCGACAACAGCCCCGAAACGCTGGCTGGTGGTTTCAAGCCACGCGTACGTCTCTTTCTTGAATTCGGACGTATTGAAACCCGCCGCGTCGGGGACATCCACGACCTTGAGCGGATACCCTTTCATCTGAAGCTTGTCGAGCCATTCCTGGTTCTTCGCCTTCACCTCGGCCTGGTCGGCCCGGAACGCCGCGATAAACGGAACCTGTTTTTCCGGATTCGGGCTCGGACGCATCAGTATCGCGAATGAACTGGACCACGCCTGTCCGATCAGAGCGGCCCCCGAAAATTCGGCCGGGTACCGCATGGCCAGATAAGCGGCATATTGGGCGCCTGAATCCCGCCCGACGAGGAAGACTCTCTTTTGGTCGACAGGGAACCGGGCGAGAACATCCTTCTTGATCTGCAGCAGCCAGACATCGAGGTTCGTCGGCACGTCATCGTCCTCCGTCCACAGCCCCTCGGTCGAAAGCACAAAAAACATCTCGCGGTCCGCAAGCCCCCTGAAGTATTCGATCCCCTCCTCTGCTTTCGCGCCTTCGGACGGCGCAACCATTATCATCGCGTAAGAACGGTCCGCCCGGTATCCTTTCGGCGCGTAGAGATAAACCGGGTATTTGTAGTCCGCAATCGCAAGAAGCCCCGAAGGAAACGGATCGCTGGCCTCGCCTGCAGACACATTCGCGGACACGGCCTGCCCCTGCCCGGGAGCATTCGCTTGGTCCGGGGTGGAAAATTCCACCAGTTCCCGCGAAAATGCGGGTACCGGATTCAAAACACAGCAAACGATAAAAAACGGGACAAAAAATCTCTTTTGCATACGCCACATAAGAATAGCCTTTGATCTCGCGGAGGTTTAGGTGATGTAAGTGCCTGAAACCAAAGAAGTTATTATTATATCGATTCAATTTATGATGTCAAAGGCAGAGTACCCTGAAATCCCGGGTATATTGAGACCCGGGATGCTTTTTCGCAACCTGTTGACCGGACACAAGTTGCAATGGCCACACGCAACACGCAAGCACTCCGATAGAGGCTCAGGTCCGTTTGGCGGATGTGTTCCTGGATGACGGGGCCCGGACTTTTCGGGAACTTCCGGATTTCGAAGTCGCGGTCGGCGTCCTGGTATCGGGAGCGGGGGCGGTTACAGCAACGGTTGTCGTCGCGGGTTTGGGATCTTCCGCGACCGCGACGGGGCCAGTTGAGTTTTTCCGGGTCACGAGATCGTAGATGACCTCACCCGGTTTCACGAAACCGAGCTCCTCGCGGATGACCTTTTCCAGATACGCGACATCGTTCTGGAGAAGGTATTTTTCATCCGTGAGCAACTTGATCTGGGAATCGATTTCCCCGATCCGTCTGGAAAGCCTCTCCTCTTCCTGCTTCAGTTCGTGGTACCGCGAAAAAGACGGCAGGTAAATCCAGCACAGGACCAGCAGGACCGCCAGGGCCGCCGCAAAAAAAACGAGGAAACGCTTCAGCATTACTTCCCGAGCTTCAGACCCGCGTAGACAGCCTTCGCGCCGAGAGCCTCCTCGATACGCAGCAGACGGTTATACTTGCAAATTCTGTCCGTGCGGGAGGTCGACCCGGTCTTGATTTGACCGCAGCTTAACGCGACCGCGAGGTCCGCGATCGTCGTGTCCTCGGTCTCGCCGCTCCGGTGGCTCATAACGGCCGTGTAGCCGTTCTTGTGCGCCAGCTGGACGGCTTCGATCGTTTCCGTCAGGGTCCCGATCTGGTTCACCTTGATCAGGATGGAGTTTGCCGTTTTCCGCTCGATCCCCATCGCGAGGCGCTGCGTGTTCGTCACGAAAAGATCATCGCCCACGAGCTGGGTCTTCTTGCCGAGGCGGTCGGTCAGTTTCTTCCAGCCGTCCCAGTCGTTTTCGGCAAGACCGTCCTCGATCGAGAAGATCGGATATTTCTTCGTAAGATCCGCATAGAACTCGACCATGTCTTCGGCCGACTTCACCTTTCTGGCTTCGGCGCAAAGAACGTACTTGCCGGGATTCCTGTTCCCGCCGAACTTGTCCTGGCCATAGAAACTCGAGCTCGCCGGATCGAGGGCGATCTTGACGTCCCTGCCGGCCTTGTAGCCCGCTTTCGCGATCGCTTCCATAATCACTTCCAGGGCCTCGTCGTTCGACCCGAGGTCCGGAGCGAAACCGCCCTCGTCGCCAACCGCCGTCGAAAGTTTCTTCGCGTGAAGAATCTTCTTCAGGTTATGGAACACTTCCGCGCCCATTCGCAGCGCGTCCCTGAATGTCCTCGCGCCGAACGGCATAATCATGAACTCCTGGAGGTCGACGTTGTTATCCGCGTGAACGCCGCCGTTGATGATGTTCATCATCGGTACCGGCAACAGGTTCGCTTTCTTTCCGCCGATCATCGCGTAGAGCGGGACCTTCTTCGAAGCCGCGGTGGCCTGCGCGCACGCGAGCGAAACACCGAGGATGGCGTTCGCGCCGAGCCGAGCCTTGTTCGGCGTACCGTCGAGATCGATCATAAGGCTGTCGATCTTCTTCTGTTCGGCCGCGTCCTTGCCTTTGAGGGCTTTCGCGATCGTCGTATTCGCGTTTTTGACGGCTTTCAGCACGCCCTTGCCGAGATAGCGGGACTTGTCGCCATCGCGAAGCTCGACCGCCTCGTGTTCGCCGGTGGACGCGCCGCTCGGGACCGCCGCGCGGCCAAGGGTGCCATCCTTCAAAAGGACGTCGACTTCAACGGTCGGGTTGCCGCGGGAATCGAGAATCTCGCGTGCCTTGATGCTGGTGATCGTGGTCTTTGCCATGGGATTACTCCTTGATTGTGTCCGGAACGAGCTGGAAAACGCGCGTGTCAGGAGGGTTTAATGTGAAAAAAACGGTCAACTTCGCGGGCGATTATAGCAAATCCTCCCCCGCTGTCCAGCGTCCGGTCAGACCTGGAGCTTTCCTTCGATCACGAGCCGGAGCGCTTCGGGATAGACCTCATATTCAGCTGCGTGTATCCGGGCTTCGAGCGTTTCAAGAGTATCCGTCGGAAGCACCGGCACTTTCCGCTGGAGGATAATGGGACCGGTATCCACGCCGTCATCCACAAAATGGACCGTGACGCCGGTCTCCCTGACCCTGGCATCCCAGGCGTCCCTGATGCCGTGCGCGCCGGGGAACGCCGGGAGCAGCGCCGGGTGAATGTTGATCAAACGGCCGTGATATTTTCTGACGAAACCGGGCGTCAGGACCCGCATGAACCCGCAGAGACAGATGAGGTCGATCCTGTATTTATCGACGCATTCGGCCAGCGCCGCGTCAAAAGCCTCACGCGTCGCGAAATCCTCGTGCGAAATCACTTCAGAAGGAACACCGCACTCTTTCGCCCGCTCGAGCGCCTTCACGCCGGGTTTGTTCGAGACCACGAGCGTGGCTTCGGCGCGGATCTCCCCCGCCTTGATCCTCGCGACCAGATTGGCCATGTTCGTGCCGCTGCCTGAAACAAAAAAAGCGATGCGTTTCATTTTCACCCCCGGTACGGCGTACTAGGAAAGTAGTTTTTTCCGGCCCTGCCCCGACACCAACACTACCATCTCACCCTTTCGGGGCCGCTTTTCCACATCCCGAACGAGCTCCGACAACCGGCCTCTCAGGAGTTCTTCGAATTTCTTCGTGAGCTCGCGGGCCACAACCGCCTCCCGGTCACCGAAGACTTCGAACATATCCCGGAGCGCCGACGGCAAGCGAAACGGCGATTCAAAAAAGATCAGCGTCTCCTCCCGCTCCGCGAACCGCGCGAGCCGCTTCTTCCGTGCCGCGCTTTTGTTCGGGAGAAACCCGAGGAACGAGAATTCGTCGACCGCAAGGCCGCTCGCGACAAGCGCCGTCGTCACCGCGGACGCCCCCGGCAAAACTTCAAAAGGTGCCTTTTCCCGGATCGCCTCACGGATGAGCGTGAACCCCGGATCCGAAATCGACGGCATGCCTCCGTCCGTCACGACCGCGACCCGCTTTCCCTGCCTCACCAGCGCAAGGATCTCATGGACGCGGATCTCGGGCGAATGTTCGTAATAGCCCAGGAATCGTTTTTCGGGAACCTGGTAATGCGCCAGGAGTTTGACGGTCTCCCGCGTGTCCTCGCAAGCGATGTAATCCGCGGCCTTCAGGGCTTCCAGGGCCCGTAAAGTGATATCCCCCAGGTTTCCGATCGGCGTCGCGACAATGCTCAGCATGGAATCACCGCTCCCGCCGGATCACGTAATCCGCAAGACCGAGAAGGCTCGTTTTGAAAGGCGATTCGGGGAATCCCTCGAGCTCCGCCTTGGCCCGCGAGACGAATCCCTTCGCCTTTTCCAGCGCGTACTCGAGCGCGCCGTTCTTTTGGAGGAGGGTTTTCAGCATTGAGAACCGTTTCCCGTGGTTCCGCGCGTGGAGAATCCTGACGACCTTGTCACGGTCGGCCGACGCGAGGCAGCGGATCACGGGGAGCGTGTAGACCCCTTCCCCGAGATCCGAGCCGAGCGTCTTTCCGAGCTCGTTTTCGCGGCCGGTGAAATCAAGGCGATCGTCCGTGATCTGGAACGCCATCCCGAAATAATTCCCGTAGCGGCCGAGGGCCTCCGCGCGGGCCTCGTCCATCCCCCACACAAGCGCTCCGGTCTGGAGCGCACAGGCAAGAAGTGACGCCGTTTTCTTCCGGAGGATCTCGAAATGAATCTCCTCGGTCAGATTGATATTGTTCTTCTCGCCGAGCTCCTGCATCTCGCCTTCGCAGATCTCACCCGCGGTTTTGAGGAAGAGAGGAATGATCCGGTCGTTCCCGTACCGAAAGATCGTGACGACCGCCCGGTCGTGGAAATAATCGCCGGCCAGCACGGCGGTCTGGGGCCCCCATTTTACGTGAAGCGACGGCAACCCGCGGCGGATCGGCGCGGAGTCGATGATATCGTCGTGGATCAGGGTCGCCGCGTGGAAGATCTCGGTCGCGGCCGCGAGGTGAAGCTCGGCCGTCTCTTCCCGTTCCGCGGGCACCGGCGCGCCGGCCGAAAGCGAGCGCGCGAGCCCGCCGCCGAGAAACACGAGCGCGGGCCGCAGCAGTTTCCCGTTCCTCGACAGGAAATAACGGACCACGTCCTCGATGCGCCGGTTCGGGGTCTTGAGGATGTCCCGGATGATCCCCGGGACGGACTCCATTCCGGAGGTGACTGGCGCGTAGATCGATGCGAGGTTCAATGTTTGTGTCATAGGAGACGCTATTATAACAAAACCGGTCGGGGGCCGTCATTGTTGTCGAGCACGTGAGCGTCCCCGCCCCCTGGTTATTTCAGCGCATCGCTGAGCTGCCGGAACTGGGCGGTCGTCAGCTCCTCGCCTCTCGCATTCAGGGAAAGGCCGAGCCTCCCGAAGACCATGGCCAGCTCCTCGCGTCCCTTTTCGGGCCTTAACTGTTTCGAAAGAAGCGAAAGCAGGGTCTTTCGGCGTTCGCTGAACGCGATGCGGATGACATCGAGAAGGGCCTTTTCCTCGCCGGAGACATGCCCCCGTTCGAACACATAACGGATCACCCGGGACGTGACCTCGGGGGCCGGGAGAAAACATTTTGGCGACACGTCGAAGAGCGTTTGCGTCTTCCCGAAAACGGATGACGAAACGCTGAGGCGTCCGTAATCCTCCGTGCGAGGTTTCGCGGTCATTCGCGCCGCGACTTCTTTTTGCATCATCAGCACCGCCGAGTGGAAACACGCGCGATGTTCGATCAGGTGGAAAAGGATCGGCGTCGAGATGTAATAAGGCAGGTTGCTCGCAGCCTTCACGGGAAGCGGGACGTTCCGCTCCCGGAGGACCTTCGTCAGGTCGCATTTGAGGATATCCCCCCGAACAATCTCGAGCAGTCCGGGAAACTCCGGAGCGATCTCGGTCTGAAGGATTTCGACGAACTTCGGGTCTTTCTCGACCGCGATCACGCTGTGGCCGCGAACGAGAAATTCCGCCGTCAGGGCGCCGAGCCCGGGACCGATCTCGAGGACCGGTTCGCCCGCCGCAAGCTCAAGGCCATCCACGATCTTGCGGACCGTGTTCGGGTCCATAAGGAGGTGTTGCCCGAGATGCCCGCGGACGCGGATCGCGTATTTCTTGAGAAGCCGGACCTGATTAAGCATTACGGTTCAGCGCAAGTCTTTCGGCGAGTTCCAGCGCGGCGGTCATCGAGGACGGATTCGCTTTCCCCCTGTACGCGATGTCGTAGGCGGTGCCGTGGTCGGGCGAGGTCCTTACATAGGGAAGACCGAGCGTCACGTTCACGCCATCATGAAAATGCACGAGTTTGAACGCCGTCAATGCCTGGTCATGGTACATGCCGATCACGGCATCATACTTCCCTTCATAAGCGGCGTGGAAAAGAAGGTCCGCGGGGAACGGTCCGGCAGCGTGGATTCCGGCCCTCACGGCCCTGCGAACGGCGGGTAAGATGACCGCGTCTTCCTCGTCGCCGCACTCCCTGCCGTGCGGGTTCAGAGCGCAGACCGCGATCCCGGGCTTTCGGAGGCCGAAATCCCGTTTGAGCGTTTCCGCGGTGAGCTTGATCTTTTCCAGAATCTTCTCCGCCGAAAGCAGGCCGCTGACCTTTTTGAGCGGCGCGTGGATCGTGGCCAGGGTCACTTTGAGCCGGGGCCCCACGAACATCATCGCGAATTTTTTTGTTCCCGAGCGCGCGGCGAAAAACTCAGTGTGCCCCACGAAATTCTTTTGCGCGAGCCGTGCGGAGGCCTTGTTGAGCGGCGCCGTGCAGATCGCCTGGACGAGCCCGCGGCCCGCGAGATCCGCGGCCGTCGCGATGGCCCCGACCGCCATCCGTCCGTTCGCGGCACTCTCTTTCGCGAGATCGAAAGTTCCGCCCCCCATGTCCCGAAGATAGACCTTCCCGCCCCGGAGTTTTTCCGCGTCGCGCGGGAGTGTTGCAAAAGGGAACGAAAGACCGGTCTTCTTTTCAAGGAAGGAAAAAACCCTTCGGGACCCGATAACGACGTAGCGGCAGGAAGATTTCAGCTTGTGCCGCCGGAGGGACTTCACGATCACTTCGGGGCCGACGCCGCCGGGATCACCCATTGTGATCGCGATCACGCACGGCGTTTGTTTCTTTTTTCTCATCATAGCCTGTTGGATGACTCAAAAACGCGGGGCCCGGGACTGGTTCCGGGCCCCGAGGGACGAGTTCCCTTCCTTACCGGATTGAAATATACGCCGTCTTCTTGAGCTGCTCCGTCCACTCCCTGAACCGCTCGTTGCTCTTGACCTGGAACAGGTAACCGGAGATCTGGTCGCGGGCCTCCTGGAAAGAAATCTGGCGGGCTTCCTCCACGTCCTCGACCTTGAAGATGTGAAAACCGACCGGCGTTTCGACGATCCCGGTCAGGTGGCCTTTCGGGGTCTTGAAGATGGCCTCGTCAACCGATTCGATCATGGAACCCTTTTCGAACCACTGGGAAGGTTCCTTCTCCTTCGCGCGGGAGTCCTCGGAGGAACTCGCGACAAGCGCTTCAAAATTCTCGCCCTGTTTGAGCTTGAGAAAAAGCGAATCCATCCGTTCCTTCGCCTTTTCGTCGGCGATGCCTTTTTCGCGGGCCTCCGGGCTCTTTTTGACCGTGAGCGAACGAACCTTCACGCGGGCGGTCTTGCGGAACTTGTCGGGATTGTCCCTGTAGAATTTCTCGATCTCCGCCGGCGAGATCACAACACGGGAGCGGATCTCCATATCCTGCAGACGACGAATCATAAGCTGTCTCTTGAACTTCTCGCGGAGGCTCTTCATATTCATCCCCTCGCGTTCGAGCATCGCGTCGAACTCGTCGGGGTTCTCCATGCGTTTCCTGAAGTCAGAGAGTTCCTTCTCGATCTCGTCCTCATTGATCACAATGTCCTGGGCGACCGCTTCCTGGTAGACGAGCTTGTCCTCGATCAACTGGCCCAGTATCTTCGTGCGGGCTTCCCTGACCAGTTCCGCGAGTTCCTCGCCGCTGTACTGCAGTTTGTAGTCCTCGTAAACGGGGCGAAGGACCGCGTCGAGCTCGGCCTGCGTGATGATCTCGTCATTGACAACCGCCACGACCCGGTCGAGGAGCTCTTCTTCGGCGCGGGCGAAAGGAACCAGCACAAACAGGATCAAAAGCGCGAGAATGAGGTTTTTCACCCCGTTAGGGATCGGACACATTGGCGTTGCCCTTATGTTTAAGGATTCTGATCAGGCTTTTTTCAAATCATTTCTTCCCGGAAGCGATAGCGCTGTTTGAAACAGGTCCTGTCTTCAACGGGGTTCACAGAGCGGGTATTATACATCAAATGGCACGGCGTACGAAGTACGGAGTACGGTGCATGCTGTAACCGCTTTACGCGGGCGATCGTTGTTCCGTGCTCGGCGTACCGGACCTCGCGCTTGTTCTTTGCTCTTCCACCGCTCTCTTCAGCATCTTGCAATAGAGGTCGAATCCGACCGCGTGAATGAACCCGCTCTGTTCGTGCCCCAGCAAATTTCCGGCGCCGCGGATCTCGAGGTCTTCCATCGCGATCCGGAACCCTGAGCCGAGCTCCACAAACCGTTCGATCGCGGCAAGGCGCTTCCCGGCGTCAAGCGTCAAAACCCAGTTCTTCGGCGTCAGGAAATACGCGTAGGCCTGGCGCGGCTCCCTGAAACGGCCGACACGGCCGCGAAGCTGGTAGAGGTCCGCGAGGCCGAAACAATCGGCGCGGTTCACGATCAGCGTGTTCACATTCGGGATATCGATCCCGGACTCAATAATGTTGGTCGAGATCAAACAGTCGACCGACCCTTTTATGAAGCTCATCATGACCCGTTCGAGCATCTCGACCGGCATCTGCCCGTGCGCGACGCCGAAGCGGACCCCGGGCATGAGTTCTTTCAGTTTTTGGTGGACCTTTTCGATGTTCTCGACGCGGTTGTGGATGAAATAGACCTGGCCCTTCCTGGCGATCTCACGTTCCACAGCCTGTTTCACGATATTTTCGTGATATTCCATCACAAATGTCCGGACCGGCATGCGGTGACGCGGCGGGGTGTCGATCACGGACATATCACGGACACCGAGCAAGGCCATGTGGAGCGTCCTCGGGATCGGTGTCGCAGTCAGCGTCAGGACGTCCACCTGCGAACGCATCCGTTTGAAGGCTTCCTTGTGCCGGACACCGAAGCGCTGTTCCTCGTCGATCACGACGAGCCCAAGCTCCCGGAACTCGATATCCTTCGACAAGAGCCGGTGGGTACCGATCACGATGTCGGTCGCTCCCGTCTTGAGGGAACGCACGACTGCCTTCTGCCCGGCCGCGGTCTGGAACCTCGAAAGGAGCTCGACCGTCACGGGAAAGGTTTTCACGCGATCCTTCATCAGGATGTAGTGCTGTTCGGCGAGGATCGTCGTCGGCACGAGGAACGCAACCTGCTTGCCGCCCGTCACAGCCTTGAACGCCGCGCGCATCGCGACCTCGGTCTTTCCGTAGCCGACATCCCCGCAGAGGAGCCTGTCCATCGGCTTCGGCGCCTCCATGTCCCGCTTCGTTTCCTCGATCGCCCGTTTCTGCCCGGCGGTCTCCTCGAACGGGAACTCGGCCTCGAACTTCTGCTGCCAGTCGCGGTCGGAGGGGAACGCGAATCCCTGCTGGACGCTGCGGCGGGCCTGGATCTCGAGAAGCTCGCCGGCCACCTTGTGGAGTGCGATCCGCGTCCGTTCCTTGATCCGCTCCCATTCCTTTGTGTTGAGTTTCGTCAGTTTCGGCGAGCCCGACAAGCCGCCGATATAACGTTCGAGCGGTTCCTTCAGGGAAAGGTACAGGATTTCTCCGTCCGCATATTCGATCGCGTAACAGCGTTCTTTCGCGCCGTCCATCCGGATCATCTTCGTGCCGAGGAAACGTCCGATCCCGTAATGCAGGTGGACGACAAAGTCACCGCGCTGGAGCTCACCTGCCTCCGAGACGGGTTCGAACGCGCCGAGCCGCTCCTCGAGGCGGCGGACCTTTTTTTCGAATTGGCCGGAGAGCGGGATCAGGAAGACCTCTTCGAACATCGTGAAGCTCTTCCCTTCGGAGGGGGAAAAATCGCGGATCTGATGGAGGGTATCGCCGCGGAAGTCGAGGCGCACCGGCATCCGGTAGGTCACGGGATAGATATCGACCGTCCCGCCGCGCATCGCGTACTCACCCGGAAGCTCCACGAGGCCCTTACGGACATAGCGAAGCTCCTGGAGCATCGCCTCCAGCCCGTCGAGCGTTATCTTGTCCCCCGTCTTCAGGTGTCGAATCCGCATCGCATGTGTCCTTCCGGCTTAACCGAAATGGCTCAGACCAGCCCGGCGGCTTTCAGCCCTCAGCCCCTAGACTTTGCCTGTAAAATCGGCGTTTCTCTCCAAAGTCCTCTTTTGGCTTCGCGTGCTTCTTTCTGAAGCTTCACGAACAGGTCCTTGTGTTTCACATTCGGCGGGACGGTCAGGACCATCGCGTAACCTTCTCTCAGGATTTCGGCGTTCACGAACATCCCGTCTTCCGTGTAAAGATAGGCGAGCGTGCGGCCGTAGCGGTCGCGTTTTTCGACGTCGTACTCAAGCTGGACGCGCTTCCCTTCCGTCAGCGACCGCGTGAACTGCGCCGAGCGTTTCCCGAGCGCGATGATCGTGTCCGCGTCCTGACGGGTCTTTTCCATGTCGCGGGCAAGTTTCCCGTTCCGGCGGGATTCCGGCGTGTCGATTCCGATCAGCCGGACCTTTTGTCCGTCCGTGAGGATGACCGTGTCCCCGTCCACGACCCGCTTGACCGTAGCGTAGTCCCCGGCCAAGGCGGGTCTCTCCGCCGCGCGCGCGGGCAGCGGGGCGAGGACCATGAGGAAGGAAACCATCAAAAAAAACGGGAACCGTATTCTCATAAGGAATGATTATAAAACGGAGCGCACAAAGCGGACAGCCAATCTTTTATCGTCGACTTGCTACAGGTTTCTCAAAATCACCCGGACGATCGCCTTGAGGGAACGGTATCCCATGCATATAAAAAAGCCCCTGCTCCGCGGGAGCGGAACAGGGGCCGAGGAACCCGTTTAACCACCGTCAACCTGCGAGGCTGGAAACGGTGGATTCCGGATCAATAAACGTGCGTGGATTCGGTCTCGTCCACCGGCCTCCGGATCGCGTCACTCGTCAGCTTGACCGAGGTGCGATGATCGCCTTCCGAGAGGGCCTTCGCCGTCACTTCCCAGGTCGCCTTGTGGCCCGGGGCAAGAGACGCGAGCGGAGCAAACTCAACGGATTTGGCACTTTCCACCTTTGCCTGCGTGGGGCCGCCCGAAGAAACATAATCGAAGTTCTCCTCGAAACTCATCTTCACGAGGATGTTCTCGTCGGGGGCATTCCCCTGGTTGGTCACGGTAACGTAGAACTTCTCCGTCCCGCCGACCTGGACGGGGTCCTCCGTGTCGATCACTTCAAGAAGAATCGCCGGCATGCCCAGCTCAGGGCCCTGGCAAAGGCTCTGGCTGTGGATCACCTTTGTGCATGATTTGAAGGAACCGGTCGATTTCGCGCTCCCCTGGATCGTGAGCGTCCGGGATTCCTTCGGCTTCAGGGTCCCGAAATCCCACTGGATCGTCTGCCCCGCCACTTTGGAAGGCTCCGGCAACGCGGCGCTCATCACATACGTCTCGGCCAGGGTCTCGATCACCGAAACATCGTTGACCAGCCGGTCAGTGCGATTCGTGACGCGGATTATGTATTCGTAGGGCTTTCCGATCACGATCTGCGGCGGCATGTTTTTTTCGATGTAAAGCGGGGAGCCCTGCTCCCTGCAATCACCGCAGTCCGCAAATCCCGTCGGGGTGAAAGAAACGGCGGCAATCGCGGCGAAAATAAGAACGGTGGAGATTGCGACGATCCTTGGAAATTTCATGACGTGCCTCCTTGAAGGTCTTGGCAGGGAAAACGGCTTCCCGGCTCTGGTTGTTGAGGGGATCCGCGGCTCGGGGAACCTTGCCGCGAAACCGTTTTTAGTCTATCCCCGCGGTCAAACCCGGTCAACATCTGATTCCCGACCGGTTCCAACCTACGAGGTTGGATAGGTTGCGGAAGTGACGCTCACTCCCCCATCCGGATGGCCAGGCCCGCGGCCAGAATCTCCTGATTGAGATAGATCTCCCGGCCGTTCTTGTCCGTATAAAAAAGGTCGGCAAGGTAGCGATCGTATTTGTCGGATTTTTCGGTACGAACCAGAACCATCCTGTCGCTTAGCCCTTCACCCTCCGCCAGACCCAGCTTCTTTTCTAAAAATTCTTTCGCTTTCTTCCCGTCCGCGCTTACGAGCTCTGGAGCGTCGATCCCCCGGAGCCGCAGGACTTGCGTGCTGCGAACGCCAAAACCAAGATCGATCACGGCCTTCACGGTGTCGCCGTCCAGCACCCTCACGATCCAGGCGCGGTAGGTATAAAGGTCCGCCGCCGCGCGCCTCGAAAGACGGATCTTGTCCGAAGGGGAGGAAGCCTCTCTGAACGTAGAGAGCGTTTCTATCAGGGCCCCGTCCCGGAAGCTGAGTTCCCTGGACGTCCGGTAATAGTTGGAAAATCCGAGGTCAATCACGTTACGTCCCGCTTCAGGGCCGACGGTGGCTTTGACATAACGGTAAGTTCCGGGCTTGCCGGGCGAGGCTCTAAGGACCTCCGGGGCCGAGAGGTCGGACCGTTCGGGCCGGGGGGCCGGGTCGGCTCCCTCTTTTTCTGTCTTCAGTTTCCTGATCTCGTCCCGTAGCCGCTCGCGGGTCCATTTCTCGTTCTCCGCCCGTTCAGCCAGGACATCCCTCGCTTTGACGTCATTAACCCCAAGGAGGTCCCGGTAATCCGACCAGTTCAATTTTCGCGCATGCGCGAAAATCGGGTAAGCGCGGTAAAATTCAAGCATCCGGTAAAGCTCCGACCGGCTCGTTTCGAGGTCCCCCGCAAGCCGGGCCATGACCTGTTCCCCGTAATCCGCGCGTTCTTTATGAAGAAGAATATGCTCATCGATCAGCCTGCCCGTCTCCCAGACCTCACGGACTTTTTCCTGTTCGACCGCGGCCTCAACCCGCGCCTCTGAGGCCGCCCGGGCCTTCCGGATCGCGGCGAGAAGTTCGGTGTAGGTGGCCACCTCCGGGACCGCCGACGACGATGCCGGCGCTTGTGCGGCCGGGAGCGCGGCGGGACTGATAAAAATCAGTGACATCGCGAGCGCCAGTGTCCGCGCGGTGTCAGGTATCAATTTCAGAGCATGCGAACGGCCGCCCACCGCCTTCTTTTTTGTCTTTCCTGTCACATCACCCGATCCCGACATGCTTACCTCCCTTGGCATCTTAAAACCCCCTACATCTCGTGTGGTTATATAGCCCGGCTCACCGATGCGACACGGGGGTTGTATCGGCGGGATGGATTTACGCCGGAGCGCCGGGCTTCCTGACCCAGGCGGCCATGCGGTCGACCGCGGTCCGGATGTCTTTTTCGGAACAGGCACAGCTCAACCGGATATGCTCCGGGCTTCCGAACGGTTCCCCCGGGACAACGGCGACATGCGCTTCGTCGAGAAGACGCCGGGCCACTTCAAAAGCGGAAAGGCCTGTCTTTTTGATGTTCACGAAAATATAAAAAGCGCCTCCCGGCTTCGTGGCTTTGAAGCAATCGATCTTCGAGAGGAGATCGAGGAAAAGATCGCGACGTTTTTCAAAAACCGCTTTCATTTTCCCGGCCTCCTCGTCGCCCTTGTCCAGGGCCACGGCTCCCCCCGCCTGCGCGAAAGACACGGGATTCGAGGTTGAATGGCTCTGGATGCTCTCGACGGCTTTCGCGAGCGTCTTGTCCGGACACGCGGCGTAGCCAAGCCGCCACCCCGTCATCGCGTACGCCTTGCTGTGACCGTTCACGATAATCGTCCGTTTCGCGACCTCGGGATCGAGTTGGGCGATCGACCAGTGCTTTTGTCCGTCGAAAACCAGCTTCTCGTAAATCTCATCGCTCAAGACCAGAACCTGCGGATGTTTCTTCAGAACCGCGGCCAGCGCGAGCAATTCCTCTTTCGAGTAGACCCTGCCGGTCGGGTTCGACGGCGAGTTCAGGATCAGCACCCTGGACTTCGGGGTGATCGCCTTCTCAAGCATCGCGGGCGTGATCTTGAGATCCGTCGCTTCGGAAGTGGGAAGAAACACATTGGTACCGCCGAGCACGGTCACCATTTCGGGATAGCTCAGCCAGTAAGGGGACGGGATCAGGACTTCATCGCCGGGATTGAGCAGGGCAAAAAGCACGTTAAAAATCGCGTGTTTCGCGCCGGTCCCGACAACGATCCGGTCAGGCGTAAAATCGAGGCCCTGGTCTCGTTTGAGCTTCCGGCAGATCGCCTCGCGAAGTTCGAGCGTCCCCGCGACGGGCGTGTATTTGGTCTGTCCCTTTCTGAGAGCGTCGATCGCCGCCTCTTTGATGAACCCGGGCGTGTCAAAATCGGGTTCGCCGGCCGAAAGGGAAATCACATCGATGCCCCGGGCCTTCATTTCCCTGGCCTTGGCCGCGATCGCGAGTGTGGCGGAGGGTTTCACAGCTAGCACTTTTTGAGAGAGATCCATGGCATCTCCGTCCAGTTAAAAAAAGGGACCGTTCGGCAGAACGGCCCCTTTTTTTGAATGATCGAGAGATTCCCCAGGTTAAGGAATCGCTTTTATTTCGTTCCGTCGCCCTTGAAGAAGCTCCGAAGACCTTTCAAGAAGCCGCCTTTTTTCTCGGCTTCCCTCCGGGCCTCCTGTTTTTCGGCCGCTTCTTTTTTCGGCTCAGCCTTGCCTGTTTCCCTGGCGGCCGGTTTTTCCGCGACCTTCTCGGAAGGTTTCTTTTTCTTCGCCTTCCGGGCCGGGGCTTCGAAAACCGCCGTCCATTCGAGAATCGACACCTGTGCGGCATCGCCGATCCGCTGTTTGCTGGTCCGAAGCACGCGGGTATAGCCGCCCTGGCGGCCCTTGAATTGCGGAGCGATCACTTTCTGGAGGAGCCTCGCGACGTCCGCGTCTCCCAGCTTCGCGATCAGGAGCCGACGCGCGTGGAGCGTGTCCCGCTTGGCGATGGTGACAAGCTTGTCCGCGAACGCGCTTG
Organism: Candidatus Omnitrophica bacterium ADurb.Bin314; assembly: GCA_002068945.1. GTDB lineage: Bacteria > Omnitrophota > Omnitrophia > Omnitrophales > Aquincolibacteriaceae > UBA1443. The sequence goes on along the minus strand of MWBI01000168.1, from coordinate 3,112 downwards.
CTTCCTTGGCCTTCGCGTGGGTCGTCTCGATCCGTTTTTTGATCACAAGAGCCCTCACGAGGTTACGGAGCAAAGCCTTGCGGTGGGCGCTTACAACGTTTAATTTCCTGCGTAGCCTGCGGTGACGCATAAATTGCCTCTACCTTCCGTCTTAAGACGCCGCCGGGGCCGACGCATCGGCCTCAGCCGCCGCCGGTTTTTTCCCGAGCTTTTCGTCTAGGTTCATGCCGAGCTGAAGGCCCATTGACGCGAGGATCTGATTGATCTCGTTGAGGGACTTCTTCCCGAAATTCTTGTACTTGAGCATCTGGGCTTCGCTTTTCTGCACAAGGTCACCGATCGTCTTGATGCTGGCCGCCTCGAGGCAGTTCGCGCTGCGAACCGACAGTTCCAGTTCGCTGATCGGCTTGTTGACCATTTCCATGAAACCGTGATCGGTCTCTTCCTCTTCCTCTTCTTCTTCCGGCAGTTCGCCGTAATTGACGAAGATGTCGAGGTGACGCTGGAGGATGTTCGACGCGTAGAGGAGGGCCTCTTCCGGTCCCATCGCCCCGTTCGTCCAGACCTCGAGGATCAGACGGTCATAGTCGGTCGTCTGGCCGACGCGGGTGTCTTCCACCGTAAAATTCACTTTCGTCACCGGCGAGAAGATCGAATCGACGTTCACAACACCGATCGTCGCGACTTCCTGCTTGTTCTTCTCGGCGGGCACATAACCGCGGCCACGGCCGATCTCCATCTCCATTTTGAACTGAACCGCTTTGGAAAGCGTGCAGATCACGGTGTCCGGATTGACGATCTCAACCGTTTCGTCGGCCTGGATGTCGGACCCCTTTACCGGACCTTCCTTCTTGACGTCGATATAGATCTTCTTCGGACCCTTGCCGTGATAGCGGAGCACGAGATTCTTGACGTTCAACACGATCTGGGCGCCGTCCTCGACAACCCCGTCGAGCGTCGCGAACTCGTGAAGCATTCCGTCAATCTTGATATTCGTGACCGCGGCGCCTTCGATCGAGGAGATCAGCACCCGGCGAAGGGCATTCCCGATCGTCGTTCCATAGCCGCGCTCAAAAGGCTCGGCCGTGAATTTGGCGTACGTGGCGGTCAGGGTGTTCTTGTCCGCCTCCAGACGCTTCGGCATTTCAAATGTCTTCCAGCGTATACCCATGATAGTTTCCTCCTTGTGCGGAAAAAGATAATTTCTGTGTTATTTCGAGTACAACTCGACGATGAGCGACTCTTCGACCGGTAGACTCGTGTCGGCCTTGGTCGGGAGCCTCAGGACTTCGCCAACACCCTTCGTCCTGTCGAGACTGAGCCATTCCGGAACGCTGAGATCCTTCCACTTCTCGAGGCTCGCCTGGACGCGCTTCCGGGTCGCTTCCTTGGCGCAGGCAGCGATCTTGTCACCCGCCTTCACCTCATAGGAAGGGATATCCACCTTCCGGCCATTCACCGTAATCAGACCATGCCCCACCATTTGACGCGCTTCGCGGCGGGAGGTGCTGAACAAGAGGCGATAGACGACATTATCAAGACGGCGCTCGAGCGACTGGATGAGGTTTTCGCCCGTGACACCCTTCTTCTGCGACGCCCGGTGGAAAACCACACGGAACTGGCGTTCGCCGAGCCCGTAGATTCTCTTCATCTTCTGCTTTTCACGCATCTGGACGCCGTAGTCCGAAAGCTTCTTGCGCTGGGCGCCGTGCTGCCCGGGAGGGTTCGTGAGCCGCTTGTCGTGCTTTTCGTCCGTCGCGCGGCGGCCTTTGAGACCGAGGTTGACGCCCTCGCGGCGGTGAAGTTTAATGACGGGACCGCGGTACCTTCCCATGGATCAGACCCTCCTCTTTTTCGGCGGACGGCAGCCGTTATGCGGCACCGGCGTGATATCGTGGATCGCGGTCACGTGAAGACCCGCCGCCTGCAACGCGCGGATCGCGGATTCACGGCCGGCGCCGGGGCCCTTGATGTAGACCTCGACTTCCTTCATGCCGTACTCCATCGCCTTCTTTGCCGCCTTCTCGGACGCGATTTGCGCCGCGAAGGGGGTGGATTTCTTGGACCCCTTGAACCCGGCGGAGCCGGAGGATTCCCAGACCAGGGCGTTGCCCGTGGTGTCCGTGATCGTGATGATCGTGTTGTTGAAACTGGCCGCGATGCGGACGACGCCACGGGCCAGGTGCTTGATCTTCTTTTTCTTTGCCATAATCGTTATACCTTTTCTTTTACAAGTGCTTCGGACATTTCTTTATTACGGAGCCGGCGCCTTCTTGCTGAGTCCGCCGACGGTCTTGCGTTTGCCCTTGCGGGTACGGGCGTTCGTATGCGTCCGCTGCCCCCGGACCGGCAGGCCCTTAACGTGACGGACACCCCGGTAACAGCGGATATCCATCAAACGTTTGATGTTCTGCTGCACTTCGCGGCGCAGATCACCCTCGACCCGGCAGGTCTTCTGAATGATACCGGTGATCGTCGACACATCGGCCTCGGTCAGGTCCTTGGCGCGTTTGTTCCAATCCACGCCGGCTTCGTCCAGCACCTGCCTCGCGAGGGTACGGCCGATCCCGTACAGGTACGTGAGGGCCACCTCGATCTTTTTTTCTCTCGGAATATCAACACCCAGAATACGCGGCATAACTTTTAGTTCCTTTCCTGGTTCTTCAACCCTGGCGTTGTTTGTGTTTCGGGTTGGAACAGATCACATAGACGTAGCCTTTGCGGCGTACGATTTTGCAATTTTCACAGATTCTCTTGACTGAACTCCTGACCTTCATGGCATCGCTCCGTTCTTATTTGACTCTGAAAGTGATCCTGCCCCGGGTCAGGTCGTAAGGCGACAGCTCGACCTTGACTTTATCCCCCGGAAGGATGCGGATGTAGTGCATCCTCATCTTTCCCGAAATATGCGCAAGCACCCGGTGTCCGTTCTCAAGCTGAACCCGGAACATCGCATTCGGAAGGGGCTCGACCACCGTCCCTTCCACTTCGATCGCATCTTCTTTCGGCATTACTCCGTCGCCTCGTCTCTGGTTAAATTTATAAAACCATCCTCGGTGAACGCCACCGTGTCTTCGTAGTGGCTCGCGCATTTCCGGTCCTTCGTAACGAC
>MWBI01000167.1 GCA_002068945.1 Candidatus Omnitrophica bacterium ADurb.Bin314 | reverse complement strand
AATTCGCTTCGACGCTCGATATTCCGCACGAGATGAATCCCTACCTCGGGTGGCGCGCAATCCGTTTTTGTCTGACCCAGAAGGATATTTTCAAGACCCAGCTCCGGGCGGTCCTCCGCGCCAGCGTTCACGGGAACATCAGGATCATGTACCCGATGATATCGAATGTTTACGAGATTCGCGCCTCGCGGGAGATTCTGAACGAGGCAATGGCAGAGCTGGACAAGGAAGGCGTCCCGTACAATAAGCAGATCGAGATCGGTGCGATGATTGAAATCCCGTCCGCGGCGCTCGCAAGCGATATCCTCGCGAAGGAGGTCAGCTTCTTCTCCATCGGGACGAACGATCTGATCCAGTATGTGCTCGCGATCGACCGCATGAACGAAAAAGTCGCCTATCTGTATGAACCGACGCATCCGGCGATCCTCCGGTTGATCGATATGACCATCCGTAACGGTCACGCGCAGAAGATCCGGGTGGGCAGTTGCGGGGAGATGTCCGCAGATCCGAAGATCGCGATCCTTCTCCTCGGTCTCGGCATCGACGAGATCAGCGTGAGCCCCGTTGTGCTTCCGAAGATCAAGAAGGCGATCCGCTCGATCCGCTACTCGGACGCGCAGGAAATCGCCCGCAAAGCGCTCGGGTTCCAGACCGGCAAGGAGATCGAGCAGTTCCTCGGGGATCGTCTCAGGAATATTTGCAAGGAACTCGCGGAGGAATAAGCAATGGAGATCTATCTCAGGGATTTTGCCAACCAGATCGAGAAGGCCCGCAGGATCGCGGCCGCGGTCAAGCTGCCGTCCTCGTTCGTGAAACGTCCGGCGAAAGTGCTTTTTTGCGGCATGGGTGGTTCCGCTATCAGCGGCGATATTCTCGGGACGATCGCCCAGAGCCGATCCCGTATCCACTGGACCGTGAACCGCACGTCGCGCCTTCCCCAATGGGTCGATTCCGAAACCGTCGTGATCCTTTCAAGCTATTCCGGGAATACCCAGGAGGTCGAGTCGATCCTGAACCAGGCGATCGCGCGCAAGGCGCATTTCCTGGTCGTTGCGTCGGGAGGACGGCTTGCGGAGGAGGCGACCGCCCGGAAAATCCCGTTCTTCAGACTGCCCCAGGGGTATCCGCCCCGTTTTGCGATCGGCTACACGACCTTCTCGCTGCTGTTCCTTTTCATGCGCTATCGATGGTTCTCCGTTTCCAGGAAAGAGATCGATGAGGTCCTTCGGACCGTTCGCCGGGCCCCGTCTGCGGAGGCGAGGGGACTCGCGAAGAGGCTTTTTCAGAAGAACATCGCGATTTACGGAGGCGGTCTCCTTCAGCCCGTGGCGATGCGCTGGCGGACACAGTTTGCCGAAAATGCCAAGACGCTTGCCTCCTGTGAAGCCCTGCCGGAGATGTTCCACCACGAGGTGGAAGGCTGGCTTTACCCCGCTTTCAAGGTCCGGCGCTCGGTCGCGATCTTCCTGACCGACCGGAACGAACCCGACTGGCTCGTGAAGAAAAAACGCGTTGCGATGCGCGCGATCCGGGAGAACGGCGCCGAGGTCATGGAGTTCCGTTCGAAAGGGGAAAAATGCCTCTCGCGTATCTTCTCGATGGTGATGCTTGGCGACTGGGCGGGCTGTGAGCTTGCGAAACTCAATCGCGTCGATCCGATGTCCATCTGCGTGATCGACCGCATCAAGAAAGCCGTTCCCGGGATCAAATGAAAGTCATCCTTCTTTGCGCGGGCTACGCGACCCGCCTTTATCCCTTGACCGAGAACCAGCCAAAACCCCTTCTTCCCGTGGGCGGCAGACCCATTCTCGAATGGATTCTGGACCGGGTCGGGAAGGTTTCGGGGATCGAGGCCGTCTATATCGTGAGCAACGCGAAGTTTGCGGGGCATTTCGCGGCGTGGGCCGCTTCCGCGAAATATCCCTGGCCGGTCGAGGTTGTTGATGACGGGACATCCTCGAATGAGACGAGGCTCGGGGCCATTGGGGACCTGGCCTACACGATTCGCGCGAAAGCGCTCCGGCCGGATGACCTGATGATTATTGCGGGGGATAATTTCTTCGATTTTGATCTGACGGCGTTGACGGACTACGGCGGGAAGGTCCGGCCGCACGGCTTGATCGCGGTCTACGACGTAGGGGATAGAGAGCTCGCAAAGCGCTACGGCCTCGTGCGGACCTCGGAGGATGGGAAGGTCCTGGAGTTCCAGGAAAAGCCTCCGGAGCCGAAGACAACGCTTGCTTCGTGCGGCATTTACTGGCTGCCGAAGGAGATCTGGGGCCTCCTTGACACCTATATCAAGGGGGGCCATAATACGGACCAACCTGGACATTATATGCGGTGGCTTGCCGAGATCTCGGGGCTTTACGCATTCCCTCTCAAAGGGAAATGGCTGGATATCGGCGACATCGCCTCCTACCAGAAAGCGAACGCTATCGTCGGATGATTTTCCGCTAGTCGTAGGACTGTGGAGTCAGTGAAAATAAACCAAAGGAGCAACAAAATGAAAAAAGGGAATTATTTTTTCACCTCCGAATCCGTTTCTGAGGGACATCCGGACAAGGTCTGTGACCAGGTTTCGGACGCGATCCTTGACGCCTATCTGGCCCAGGATCCGGCCTCCCGCGTCGCCTGCGAATGCCTCGCGACGACGGACCGCATGACGATCGCCGGCGAGATCACGAGTAAAGGCAAGGTCGATGCCGACAAGGTTGCCCGTAACGTGATCAAAAAGATCGGTTATGTGGATTCCAGGATCGGTTTTGACTACAAGACCTGCAAGATCGACGTCGCGCTTCACACCCAGTCGCCCGATATCGCGATGGGCGTGGACACCGGCGGTGCCGGAGACCAGGGCATGATGTTCGGCTATGCGACCGATGAAACGCCGGAATTCATGCCGCTCCCGATCATGCTCGCCCAAAAACTTGTCCGCTATCTCACGGCGGTCCGCAAATCCGGCAAGATCAAGTACCTCCGTCCGGATTCGAAGAGCCAGGTCACGGTCGAATACAAGAACGAAAAGCCGGTGCGCGTCGAGGCGGTGGTGCTCTCCTCCCAGCATGACGGCAATGTGACACTTTCAACCATCCAGAAGGATCTGACCGAAAAAGTGATCAAGAAAGTCATCCCGGCGAACCTGATGGACAAAAACACGAAAATCTTCATTAACCCGACCGGGCGTTTCGAGGTCGGCGGTCCCCACGGGGACACCGGGCTTACCGGCCGCAAGATCATCGTCGACACCTACGGCGGCATGGGCCGTCACGGCGGCGGCGCGTTCAGCGGCAAGGATCCGTCGAAGGTGGACCGCTCCGCGGCGTATTTTGCCCGTTATGTGGCGAAGAATATCGTGGCCGCCGGTCTCGCGGGCAGCTGCGAGATACAGGTTTCTTATGCGATCGGCGTGGCGAAGCCCGTTTCGATCCGTGTGGATACCTTCGGCACCAACAGGATCAGCGAGGAAGCCATCGTGGAAGCTGTGACGAAGGTTTTTGATTTCACCCCGCGGGGGATCATCAGTGCGCTGGACCTTCTCCGTCCGATCTACAACAAGACCGCCGCGTACGGGCATTTCGGCCGTTCGGAAGCCGGTTTTACGTGGGAGAAGACCGACAAGGTTGACGCGCTCCGCAAAGTCCTGAAGCTTAAGGACGGCTGCGCCTGCTGCAAAGTGACGACGGCCGTTTAACCATCGCATGTTCCCGGGGCGTGAACCCTCGCGTCCCGGGGCCGTGATCTCCCGTCGAAAAAAGAAAGGAAAACATGTCTACCGAGTCAAAGAAACAGCCTGCCCAGAACAAGATCCAGGACTTCAAGGTCGCGGACCTTTCCCTGGCGGATTGGGGCCGTAAAGAGATCGAAATGGCCGAGAAGGAAATGCCCGGCCTCATGGCCACCCGCAGAAAATACGGACCGAAAAAACCGCTGAAGGGCAAACGGATCATGGGGAGCCTCCACATGACGATCCAGACCGCGGTGCTGATCGAGACACTCGTCGAGCTTGGCGCGGATGTCCGGTGGTGCTCGTGCAATATCTTTTCGACGCAGGACCACGCGGCGGCCGCGATCGCGAAGCGCGGGATTCCGGTGTTTGCGTGGAAAGGGGAGACCCTCGAAGAATACTGGTGGTGTACGTTGCAGGCCCTGACCTTCCCGGGCGGCAAGGGCCCGAACCTGATCGTCGATGACGGCGGGGACGCGACGCTTATGGTCCATCTCGGATACGACGCGGAAAAGAACCCCAGACTTCTCGACAAGAAGGTCGAGACGCAGGATGAGATCGAGCTTTTCAGGGTCCTGAAACAATGCCTCGAGGAGACCCCGAAGAAATGGCGCGACGTTGTCGCGGAATGGGAAGGCGTTTCGGAGGAGACCACGACCGGCGTTCACCGGCTCTACAAGATGCAGGAAGAGGGAAGGCTCCTCGTTCCCGCGATCAACGTGAACGATTCCGTCACGAAATCGAAATTTGACAACCTGTACGGCTGCCGCGAATCGCTCGTGGACGGCATCAAACGCGCGACCGATGTGATGATCGCGGGCAAGGTCGCCGTTGTTCTCGGCTATGGGGACGTGGGCAAAGGCAGCGCTCAATCCCTCGCGGAATTGAAGGCTCGCGTGATCGTGACCGAGATCGACCCGATCTGCGCCCTTCAGGCGTCCATGGCCGGCTACCAGGTCGCGCGTCTCGAGGATGTGCTCGATATCGGCGATATCTACGTGACGACGACCGGTAATATCGACGTCATCACCGCCGTGCACATGTCCAAAATGAAGGATGAGGCGATTGTCTGTAATATCGGGCATTTCGACAACGAGATTCAGGTCGCGAAGCTCGAAAAATGGCCCGGTATCAAGAAGATCAACATCAAGCCGCAGGTTGACAAATACGTGTTTCCCGACGGGCACTCGATTATCCTTCTCGCGGAAGGGCGCCTCGTGAACCTCGGCTGCGCGACGGGGCATCCCAGTTTCGTGATGTCGAATTCCTTCACGAACCAGACGCTCGCGCAGATTGATCTCGCGCTAAACCCCAGGAAACCGGGTGTTTACCGGCTCGACAAGAAACTCGACGAAGAAGTCGCCCGGCTCCATCTCGAGAAACTCGGCGCCAGGCTCACCAGGCTTACCCCGAAGCAGGCCGATTACCTCGGCGTGCCTTCCGAGGGTCCTTACAAGCCCGAGCATTACAAGTATTGATACCGGTCCCGCTCCGGGGGACGCGCTGAACACATCCCCGGGACGGGTCCTTCACAGGAAGGGAATGAACGCGTCCGGTCTTTTCGTCCGGATTCTTTTTCCCCGCACCGGATTTGCGGCTTTCGTTCACGGGAAAAGGCAGTCCGGTCTCAAGGCGCTGGCCAACAGCGTTATCCTGATGGCCTGACCTTGTTTTATTTCGAACACGGTCGCGTTTTATGCGATCGGGACCGCCTGACGGCGTGTCTTTGTATCTTTCACGGCTGATCCCGGTGATCTTTCCCGAGATCCGGTTCCGAAACCCCGAATCCCGATCATGACGGTCCTTTTACAGATCAACGGCATTTGCAAGGCCTACGGCGCTTCGGTCATCCTTGAGAACGCCACGGCCGCTTTTGAGGACGACCAGAAAATCGGCGTGATCGGCCGGAATGGCGCCGGGAAGTCCACGCTTTGCCGGATCATCACGGGCCACGAGACCGCTGACGGCGGGACGGTCTCGAAGAACGCGGCGTTACGCCTCAGCTATCTGGAACAGCACGATGTTTTCCGCGATGGTGAAAGCGTTCTCGACTACCTGATGCGCGCGACGGAAAGCGAACACTGGGAATGCGGCCAGATGGCCGCCCGTTTCAGGATTCCGAATGACATGCTGGAGGCGACGGTCCGCAGTCTTCCGGGCGGTTATCAGACGCGCGTGAAGCTGGCCGCGATGCTTCTTGGAGATCCCAATTTTCTGATCCTTGACGAGCCGAGCAATTACCTGGACCTCAACACGCTGATCCTGCTCGAGAATTTCCTGATCGATTTCCGAGGCGGATGCCTGGTCGTTTCCCACGACCGCGAGTTTCTGAAACGGACCTGCGATCACACGCTGGAGGTTGAAGGTGGCGAATTGACGTTGTATCCGGGGGACATCGAGGAATATTTCGAGTTTAAGGAAGTCCGAACCGCCCAGACCGAGGCCCACAACCGGGGCGTTGAAAAAAAACGCGAGCAGCTTCAGGCCTTTATCGACCGGTTCCGCGCCAAGGCGTCGACGGCTTCACGCGCCCAGTCGAAAATGAAGCAGCTCGCGAAACTGAAAACGATAGAGATCGGCCATCCGATGTCGAACGTCAGGATTCCGATCCCGCCTATCGAAGCGAAAGCGGGGATCGCGTTCGCGTGCGAAGATCTCACTGTGGGATATCCGGAAAAGGATGTCGCGCGCGGGATCGAATTCGAGATCGAGCGCGGGGATCGCGTCGCCGTGCTCGGTGACAACGGCGAGGGGAAAACGACCCTGCTGAGGACCATGGCGGGTGATCTCGCCCCCAAAGCGGGGACATTCCGCTGGGGAACGGGGCTGAAGACGGCTTTTTATGCCCAGCACGTGTTCTCGGCCCTCGATCCGGAGGATGATATTTATACGCATCTTGTGCGGGAGAGCCATCCCGGCGTTACGAACCAGGATGTCCTCAATATGGCGGGATGTTTCCTCTTCAAGGGAGATGACGTCAAAAAGAAGGTGAAGGTCCTGAGCGGAGGCGAACGGGCGAGGCTTGTGCTGGCGGGAATCCTCCTCTCAAAAAGCCACGTCCTGCTCCTCGACGAACCGACGAACCATCTGGACTTCGAGACCGTGGAATCGCTCGGCCAGGCCCTGAAACGTTTTAACGGTACGGTCGTGTTCATCAGCCACGACAGGACCTTCGTGAACCTGGTCGCGGACAAGATCCTTGAAGTAAAACGCGGGCGGGTCCTGAGGTATCCGGGGAGCTATGAAGATTATGTTTACTTCCGCGAACAGGTAGCGCGGGGGGAACGGGAAGAAACGGTTGCGGGGGAGATGCCGGAGCCGAAAAAGAAAGGTCCGGTCCGTGATGCGAGAGCGGCCCCCGCCGGTCCTGCGGCGAAAACGCCGAAGCCGGGCGCCGAGATCGCGAAACTCAGGAAGGCCCTGGCCAAGGCGGAAGGCCGGATGAAACATTTCACCGAGGAGCGCGACAAAATCCTGAAAGAGATGGCGGATAATCCCATGCACTTTTCAAAGGAGCGCAATCTGAAGCTGAAAGAAATCCAGATCAGTATCGAAAAAGCCGAGGACGAATGGTACTCCCTGCAAACCAAAATGGATAAGCTGCAAAAATGAGACCTTTTGATCCGGGAAACCGGCACGGGAAGGGAAGCGGGGGAGAACGCCCGCGGCGCGGCCGGCCGCAGCGTCCCCGGAAGCCGTATGCGCCGGGACACGGGGGTTACCGTCATCCCGCGCCGAACGGCTATGCCCGGAACGGCTACGCGCGGCAGCAGCCGGCCAGTTCTCAGGATGACGAGATCTCCCGGAAATTCAGGGCCTCGGTCGCGATCGATCCGTCCCCGCGGCTCCGTCTCGAGGACGGCCTCCCGGAAATGACGATGCGGGTCATGGACCTCGTGTCGCCGATCGGGATGGGACAGCGCGGGCTCATCGTCGCGCCCCCCGGTACCGGCAAGACAACTTTTTTAAAACATATCTGCCGGTCCGTCGCGAAAAGCCATCCGGAAATGAAGCTCTACTGCCTCTTGATCGATGAACGGCCGGAGGAGGTCACGGATTTCAGGCGGAGCGCTCCGGCGGAGGTCCGCTGGTCGTCTTCGGACGAATCCTGCGATCACCACATCGCGACGGCAGACGGGCTGATGAAACAGGTCTACCGCGAGGTTCTGGACGGCGCGAATGTGATGGTGCTGGTCGATTCGCTGACGCGCCTTGCGCGCGTGCATAACGCGGAGCGGATGTCGAGCGGGCGTACGCTTTCGGGCGGCGTGGACGCGCGGGCGCTTGAGGTGCCGCGGCGCATCTTCGGGTCTGCTCGCAAGATCGAGCACGGCGGTTCGCTCACGATTCTTGCGACGATCCTGGTGGACACAGGGAGCCGGATGGATCAGTATATTTTCGAAGAGTTCAAAGGGACCGGGAATATGGAGATCTACCTGTCGCGCGAGATATCGAATCAGCGAATCTTTCCGGCGGTCGATATCTCCAGGAGCGGCACAAGGAAAGAAGAATTGCTTCTGGCCCCCGAGGAACTCGAACCGGTGCGAAGAATGCGCGGCGCCCTGGCGGGGCTGAAGCCGATAGAGTCGATCCAGGCGCTCACGACGCAGCTCAGGAAATACCCGACCAACAGGGATTTTCTCGCGGCCGTGAGTCGTGAGCTTAAAGCCGGATAACCTGCACCAACTAATACCGGGAGTTAAGACGGGAAAGGGAGGATGTGTGGCGGAAGAACACGGAACGCAACCGCTCGATGCCCTCATGACGCGGCTTGGACTCTCCAACCACGATCTCGTCTCGGCCTCGAAAGAACAGCTGACCCACAAGATGGTCCAGAAAGGCCGCAAGGGACGGTACCTCACGCCGAACGTGAAGACCAAAATCCTGAACGCCCTCCATAACGCGGTTCCGGAAGACCAGCGGTTTGCCCACCGCGATCTTTTCAACTACTGATGGATGCCGTGACCGCCGCGATTGAAAACATCACCAGGATTGTGGCGCATACCCCCAGGGAGATCCTCGTCGTGATTCTCGGGGCGTGGGCGGCGGGGATCAGCGTGTACCTCGCGGTCGGACTGCTTGGCCTCTGCGGGTTCTTCGGATGGATCGGTCTTCCGGGCCAGCTCGCGGTTTTCGCGAACCCCCTCATCTTCAGTCTGGCGTTCATCGTTTTCGCGATCGAGTTCATCGCAGACAAGGTCCCGTATGTGGATTCGGTTTGGGATTCGGTTCACACGGTCATTCGGCCTCTCGGCGGGATCGGGATCGGCTATCTCGCGGGAACCGAACACGGTCTTGTCGTCCAGACCGCGTACGCGATGTTGGCCGGGACGATGACGCTCAACATGCACACGGCCAAAGCGGCGGGTCGCCTCGCGATCAACGCCTCGCCCGAACCTTTCTCCAATATCGCGGTCAGTACGGTCGAACAGGGCCTTGTGATCGGGATGTTCTGGTTCTTTATCAAACACCCGGTGCTCGCGACGCTGACTGTCCTGGGCATTCTTTTCCTCGCTTTTCTCCTCATCCGCTGGCTCTGGCGTTTCGTGAAAAAACTCTTTGGGGCGGGGGATCCGCCGGCAAAAAGAGCATGAGAGATTTTTCGATCACACCCGCAAAAGAAGGGCCGCTCCTTGAAACGCTGTTCCGCCTTCTTGCGGACACGAAGCGCACGAAGGTGCGACAATATCTGAAGTTTGGTTCGGTGCTCGTGAACGGATGTGTCGAAAAAAGGTTCGATCGTCCCCTGAAAGCCGGCGATACGGTACGCGTTCTTTCCGTGAAAGAAGCCGCGGCCGCAGGGTCCCTTAAGTACGGTATCCGGATTGTTTACGAGGACGACCGGATTCTCGTGATCGAAAAACCGGCGGGACTTCTGACGATCTCGACCGACAAGGTATCGACCCGCACGGCTTTTTTTGCCGCGAATGAGCATGTCCTCCGGGAGGGTGTAGAGGTTGCCCGTGCGCGTCCGGGGACCGCTCCGGTAAAGCGCGGAAAGCAAATCTTTCTCGTGCACCGCCTGGATAAGGAGGTCTCGGGCCTTTTGATGTTCGCCAAAACGGCCGGGATGAAGGAAATCCTGCGGGCGAACTGGCCGGACGTGACAAAACGCTATTATGCCGTTGTGGAAGGCGTTCCAGAAAAGCCGGAGGGGACTCTCAAAAGCTATCTGCGGGAGAACAAGTTCCTGAAGGTCTACAGCACGCCCGCGACCGAGGGCGCGAAGCTTTCCGTGACGCATTATCGCGTGATGCGCTCAAGCCCCCGGCACTCGCTCCTCGAGGTGGAGCTTGGTACGGGGCGGAAGCACCAGATTCGCGTCCAGCTCTCCGACATGGGACATCCGATTGCCGGTGACAGCCAGTACGGCGCCAGGACCGATCCCGCGAAGCGGATCGCGCTCCATTCGCACTATCTCGCCTTCGTGCATCCCGTGACGGGCAAGGAGACGGAGATCGATCTCCCGGTCCCGGCCGCGTTCGAGAAAATAGTGACTTAAAAAACCCTCGGAAGGAAAAAGGGTATATACTTACCGGCGCCGCAGGCATTATTCAGATGTCCGTTTGATCTGAACGATACTATCCAGGACTTCAACAGAACAAGGGAGCATCCATGAACAAGGGAAACGAACAGGCTGGCGGGAACCAGGAAGAAGAATTCGGGGAACGGGAAGAAGACCGGGAAGATGAAATGGAAGAGGTCGACATCACCGAGGTCCTCGAGAAGATCAACGAACGGCTCGAGATTCTCGAGAAAAAACTCAATTTCCTGATCGAAAGGTCAGAGAACGCTGGGAACCGCGCGGAAGGCAAACAAGATTCCCGTGGCTTTCGGGAGCACCGCAAGCCCTTCGGCCGTCCGTTCCGCGGCGGGGGTGGCGGTTTCAAGCCCCGTCATGGCGGCGGAGGATTCCATACCGGTCGTCGCGACGACCAGGACGGGGGATTCGGCAGGCATCACGAAAGTCCCGAAAGGTCGTTCGGCCGTTCTCACGGAGCCGCGGGAAGTTTCCGCAAAAAACGTTTCGGAAGAGGCGGTGGACACCGCAAGGGATCGAGAGGCTCGCGCGAGTTCTAGGAGAAGTTTGGGTAAAAAGGCCGGGTGCCCTTATCAGGCGCCCGGCCTTTTTTGCTTTGCGGAGATTTCGGCGGTGAATAAATTCGGGGTGTGACCCCGATTTTAATTCCGGGCTTATCCGAGGATGAGCTTGATGAAGAAACCGGGGAAAAGGCCGATGCCGAGGACGCCGGCGGCCATGAGCCATGTCACGGCGGCGGCGGAGACGGGCGGTTTCGGGAGCGCGGGCTGATCGGCGGGCACGAGGTACATGGTCCGGATGACACGGAAATAGTAATAGGCCGCGACGGCACTATTGACGGCCGCGACGACGACGAGGGTGATGAACCGGGCCTCGACGGCGGCGGCAAAAACGTAATATTTCGCGAGGAATCCCGCGAGCGGCGGGATGCCGGTCAGGGAGAGCAGGAAGACGGTCATGAGGGCCGCCGACACCGGTGCGCGCTCGGAAAGCCCCGAATAGGAGGCGATCTCATCGCTCCCGGTCCGGTCGCCGACGGATGACACCACCGCGAACGCCCCGAGGTTCGTGAAAAGATAGGCGAAAAGATATATGAGGACCCCGTCCTTGCCGAGCGGCGAAGGGAACACGGCGAGGCCCATCAGAATATAGCCCGCCTGCGCGATGCTCGAATAGGCGAGGAAGCGCTTGATGTTCGTTTGCGAGATGGCCGTGAGGTTCCCGAGCGTCATTGTCAGGATCGAGAGCCACATAAGGACCTGTCGCCAATCCCGATACGACTCTCCGAAAACGGACGCGAGCACGCGCATCAGCACCGCGAAGCCGAGCGCCTTGGGAGCGACCGTGAGGAACGCCGTGACCGGGGTGGGCGCGCCCTCGTAGACGTCCGGCGCCCACATGTGGAACGGGGCCATCGAAATCTTGAAGCCGAGCCCCACAAAAAAACAAAGGAGCCCGATCATGCCGAGGGGTTTCATCGCCGGGGAATCCACCACCCGCGCGATCGCGGGCAGGTCGATCGAGCCCGCCGCGCCGAAAAGAAGCGACATCCCGTAGAGCATGACGGCCGAACAAACGCTTCCGAAAAGGAGATATTTCACCGCCGATTCCTTCGCCTTTAAGTCGTTTTTGAGGAATCCCGCGAGCAGGTAGGAAAGAATGGACACGAACTCGACCGAAAGGAAGATCATGAGCAGATTGTTAGCCGCGGCCACCGTGATGAGCGCGAACGCCATGAAAAGGAACAGGCCGTAGAACTCGCCTTCATAACGGTCCCGGAGCGGGGAGAAGCCGAAGGCGATGAGGATCGTGGCCGCGACCGCGATCAGGGCCAGGACCCGGAACAGGTTCGCGAACCCGTCGAGATGGAAAAATCCGTAAAAAAGATCGAGGGACTCTTTCGGGGGCGCCTTCAAGAGACAGGCCGCCGCGACGATCGTGAGGAGCGCGAAATATCCCACGAGGCGCTTGTTCTTCAGCAGGAAATCCAGAAAGAACGCCGTAAAGGCGCCGCCTAAAAGGACAAGTTCGGGAATGAAGTGCCGCAGGCTTTCGACGGGTCCCACCTAGATGCCCCCCCTGATGGTTCCGAGAAGTCCGTCAAGTGTCGGGATCATGTATTCAAGAATGATCTTCGGATAAAGACCGATCGCGACGATGAAGACCATGAGCGGGACAAGCGTCGAAAGCTCGAGCGCGTTCATGTCCGGAAGCGCGGCCCACTTCGGATTCAGTTTTCCGAGCAGAACCCTCTGGATCATGTAAAGGAGATACGCCGCCGCGAGGAGGATGCCGATCGCTGAAAGGGCGGTGATGAGCTTCGAGTACTGGTACGCCCCGAGCAGCGAAAGAAACTCGCTGATGAAACCGGAAAGCCCCGGGAGCCCGAGCGACGCGAGCGAGAAGAAGGTCAGAATCCCGGCGTAGACCGGCATTTTCGCGCCAAGGCCGCCGAAGTCGTTCAGGTCACGGGTGTGCGCGCGGTCATAGAGCACGCCCACGAGCAGGAAGAGCCCGCCCGTGATCGTCCCGTGATTGAACATCTGAAGCAAGGCTCCCCGGAAGCCGTCCGCGTTCATGGCGGCGAGACCGAGCAGGACGAACCCCATGTGGCTCACGCTGGAATAGGCGACCATTTTCTTGAAATCCGTTTGCGCGAGCGCGATGAAGCCGCCGTAGATGATGCCTACGACCGCGAGGACGCCCATGGCCGGCTGAAACCAGCGGGCCGCGTCCGGAAAAAGCGGGTAACTGAAGCGCAGGAACCCGTAGGTGCCCATCTTGAGGAGCACACCCGCCAGAATGACCGAGATCGGCGTCGGGGCCTCGACGTGCGCGTCGGGAAGCCATGTGTGGAACGGGAAGACCGGAACCTTGATCGCAAAACCGAGGAAGAACGCGAGGAACACGACCTTCTGGAAGAGGAGGCCGTATTTCATCGTTGTGAGCAGGGTCATGTCAAAGGTGTGCGGCGACGAAGCGAAGTAGACCGCGACGATCCCGATCAGCATGAAAAGACTGCCGGCCAGTGTGTAGAGGAAAAACTTGATCGCGGCATATTCTTTCCGCGGTCCGCCCCAGATCCCGATCAGGAAGTACATCGGTACGAGGACGACCTCCCAGAAGATGTAGAACAGGAAAAGATCGAGCGCGAGAAAGGTGCCCATCATGCCGGTCTCGAGGAGGAGGAACAGGAAGTAGTACTCCTTTTCACGGCCACCCTTGACGCGGATGTGGGTGAGCGACCCGAGGCATGCCATGAGCGAGATAAGGGCCGTCAGGACGACCATCGGGAAGCTGATACCGTCCATGCCGAGGAGGTACTGGACGCCGAACTGGGGAATCCACACCGCGCGTTCGACCAGCTGAAACCCCGCCTCGGAGGCGCGGAAAAGGGAAAACGCGAGGCCGACGAGCGCCGCGGTTATCGCGGTCGTCGCGAGCGCGATCCAGCGGATCGAGTTGTGGGCCCGCTTCGGTATGCAAAGCAGAAGGAATGCCCCGAGGAGCGGCGTGAAGGTGATCCAGCTCAGTAAATGCGATGTCATAAAAACTCCTTTTTGGTGCGGCGCGTCATTCCGCGGCCGCAGGACGAAGAATCTTAATCCGTTAGATCAATTTCAGTTCCCGGATGATGAAAACAAGAAAACCCAGGAACGCGATCAGCAGGTAGTTCTGAACGAGTCCCGTCTGAAGACGTTTGACGACCGAATTCAGGAAACAGGTGAACGCGCCCACGAAGTTCACGAGGCCGTCCACGATGTTCTTGTCGAACCAGTTCTTGACCGCGCCGAGCCACATCGAGCCCGTGCCCGCGCCGTTCACCGCGCCGTCGATCACGGTCGCGTCGAAGTGGAAAAGGACCCGGCCCAAGGCGAGGAAGGGGCGGATCACGAACCGCGAGTAGATTTCGTCGACATAGAACTTGTTGAGCGAAAGCTGATAAAGGGGCCGGAAGGCCTTCGCGACCGCCTCGGCCCAATGGACGTTCTTCAGGTAGATGATCCCCGCGAGCGCGATGCCGGAGACCGCCGCGATCACGGAACAGCTCATCACGAACGCCGACGGATGATATTCCGGATGAGGTACCGCGTGGGCCAGGAACCGCTGAAACCAGTGGTGCATGAAAGGCGAGCCGGGAAAGCCGAGCACGACGGAGCCGATCGCGAGACACCAGAGCGGAAGCGTCATGACGGCGGGCGATTCGTGCGCATGCACGTGCGGGTCGCGCGCCTTCCCGAAGAAGGTCATAAAAACAAGACGGAACATATAGAAGGCCGTCATGAAAGCCGAAAGCGTCAGGACCCAGAAAACGACAATGTTGCCGGAGGCGAATGCCGTCAACAGGATTTCGTCTTTCGACCAGAAGCCCGAAAGCGGGGGGATGCCGGCCAGCGCAAGGCTCGCGATGATGAACGTAATCGCCGTGTGCGGCATTTTTCTGAAAAGTCCGCCCATCTGGCGGATGTCCTGGACGTGGGTGCCGTGGATCACGCTCCCCGCTCCGAGGAAGAGCAGGGCCTTGAAGAACGCGTGCGTGATCAGATGGAACGTTCCCGCGCCGAGCCCCTGCATGCCGAGAGCCGTGACCATGTAGCCGAGCTGGGAGATCGTGGAATACGCGAGAATCCGCTTGATATCGGTCTGCGTGAGGGCGATGAAGGCGGCCATAAAAGCCGTGAAGCAGCCGATCGCCGTCACGACAGGCATCGTCTCCGGAACCGCCATGAAGATGACGAACGCGCGGGCGACAAGGAACACGCCGGCCGCGACCATCGTGGCGGCATGGATAAGCGCACTGACGGGCGTCGGGCCTTCCATCGCGTCGGGAAGCCAGACATGCAGCGGGAACTGCGCGGATTTCCCGACCGTCCCGCAGAACATGAACAGGGCGGACATCACAAGCAGCGAGGCCGGAACGGCGGCGCGCGCGCTTCCGTGCGCGAGCGCACCATTGATTTCCGAAAAATTCAGGGTGCCGAGCGCGGTGAAGAGGGTCAGCATGCCGATCAGAAAGCCGACGTCACCGACGCGGGTCGTGAGAAATGCCTTGAAACAGGCCTTCGCTGCGGATTCCCTTTCAAAATAGAAACCGATCAGGAGGTACGAACACAGCCCCATGATCTCCCACGCCATGAAGAAGAGGATGAAGTTGTTCGAGATGACGAGCGTGAGCATTGCGGCCATAAAAAGGGAAACGTAGGCGAAGAAGCGGCTGTACCGCGGGTCGCCCGCCATGTAGCCCGAGGCGTAAATCTGAATCAGGGTGCCGACGATCGTGACCATGAAGAGAAGGGACGCCGAGAGCGGGTCTATCAGGTAGCCGAACCGGAGCGTACCGCCGCCGACCGGGAGCCAGGAGAACTCGCCTGCGAAATGGCCGCCCTTGAACACTGCGAAGCAGATCGGAAGGGCGATCGCACAGGCCGCGGCGCTTGTCGCGATCGAAAGCCAGGAAGCGCGGTGTTTCAGGAAACGGGCCCCGAGGAGAATGTTGACGACGAAGGCCGTGAACGGGAGCAGGGGCACAAGGTAGATCATGTCAGGGTTCATAACGAGCTCCCTGAATCCGAATTTTTAAATCCGAATAACGAACGAAACTTCCCGGGGTTTCCGGATCTTGATGTGAGATATTTCTTGTCCACAGGCGTTACCATTTCAGTAAATTGACCTCATCGGCAAAGACCGTCTTCCGCGCGCGGTAAAGGGCCAGGACGATCGCGAGGCCCACGGTTGCGGTCATTGCGGCGATCGCGATCACGAACACCGCGAAAATTTGCCCCGTTTCGGGCGCGAGAGCGGTCGTTTTGGAGAATGCGATCAGGTTGATGCCGGCCGCGTTCAGCATGAGTTCGATCGAGATCAGGATTCCGATGATATTGCGTCGCGTCAGGACGCCGTAAGCGCCGATCCCGAAGAGCGCGAGAGAAAAAAGAAGCACGTGCGGAAGAGGAATAATCATGACGATTTTTCCTTCTTCGCGACGATCACGGCGCCGATCAGGGCCGCGATCAGGATGACCGAAACAAGTTCGAAGGGGAACACGTAAGTGCCCATGAGCGCGGCGCCGAGGTCGGCCACGGTGACTCTCGCTCCGACCGTTGCCGGGTTCACCGCCCACGGGGTCTTGAGGAGAATCCTGCCGGTCACGGCGATAAGCACGAGAATGCCGAGGAGCGCCGGAAGGCTCTGCCGGTTGCGCTGGGCCACGGATCGCTCCGCGATGTGTTCGGTGAGCATGATCGCGAAGATGATGACGGTGACGACTGCGCCGACGTAGAGCAGGATCTGGACCGCCGCGAGGAACTCGGCGTGGAAAACCAGATAGAGTGCCGCGGTCCCGATCAGGGTGGCGGCGAGACAGAGCGCCGAATGAAAAAGGTTCCTGAGTGTGACCACGCCGACCGCGAGCACGAGCGTCCCGGCCATCAGCGCGTAAATCCCGACCTTGATCCCAAAATTCAGTATGTCCATTTTTAACTCTCTTTTACAGCGGTTGCCGGAAACGGTTCCTTTAAAAAAGCGTTTTCGAGCTAGTTTTCCAGCAGATAAACCCGTTTTTCGGGAATGACCGGTTTGTTCAACGCGGTCAACCCGAGGAACGAAACGGCCAGGATGACGGCGGCGCCGACCCAGCCGGTGATCCCCGGAATGAAATACCAGAGTCCTGCCACGAGCATGTTCACGAGCGTAAGCGGCAGGAGAAGTTTCCACGCGATCCCCATCAGCTGATCCACCCGGAAGCGGGGGAACGTCGCGCGGAACCAGATCATCGCGAAAATAAGGGCGAAGGTCTTCGTGAAGAACCAGACCCACGAGGGCAGGAACGGTCCCTGCCACCCGCCGAGAAAGAGCGTCACGGCGATCGCGGAAAGTGTGAAAGCGTTCATGTACTCGGCCATATAAAAAAGGGCGAACTTCATACCGCTGTATTCGGTGTGGAAACCCGCCACGAGCTCGGACTCGGCTTCGGGGAGGTCGAACGGCGGGCGGTTGCATTCGGCGACCGTGCAGATGAAAAAGATCACGAAGCCCGCAAGACCCCACGGCGTGAAGACAAACCAGCGGAGGCCTTCCTGCGCGTTCACGATCGACGCGGTTGAGAGGCTCTGGCTCATCATGATGACCGGGACGACCGCAAGCGTCATCGGGACCTCGTAGGAGATCATCTGGGCGGCGGTACGCATGCCCCCGATCATGGAATATTTGTTCCGGGACGCCCAGCTTCCCATGAAGATCGGAAGCGTCGTCACGGAAGATACCGCGATGAAATAAAGGACACCGATCGACAGGTCCGCGGCCGTCATGTCGCGGCCAAAGGGAACGACGAGAAACACCATCAGCGCCGGGACCACGATCACAATCGGCGCGAGGAGGTGGATGACCTTGTCGGCGTTGGTCGGGACGATGTCCTCTTTCGTGAACATCTTGATGCCGTCCGCGATCGGCTGGAGGAGCCCCCAGGGCCCCACGCGGTTCGGGCCGTAGCGGTTCTGCATGCGACCGACAACCTTCCGTTCGAGAAGTGTGAGATACATCATAATCACGGGCCCGAGGCAGAGGATCACGACGCCGCTTATCACGATGGACGCGAGGATCACCGCCCAACCCGGCAGGAAATGGCCGATGAGGTTCAGGGTCCAGAGTTTCAGGTTCACGAAAATCGAATCAAGGAAGGACATGGCCGGGTTCACGAGGCGGTCCCTCCCGCGTCGGGCGGGGTTGCCGGTCTGGCGGCCGCCGCTTTTTTCGCTTCCGCGGCTTTCCGCCTGGCATCGATATCGGCCGCGTCCTTCGGGCGAATCTTCTGGAAATAGGCATTGGGTTTCAGCAGGGCGTCCTTGCCAATCAGCATGTCTTTTGTCCGGTCCCTGCCGGCGATCTCATAAACACGGTCCATGAAGATCGAGTCGAACGGACAGACATCCTCGCACATCCCGCAGTTCATGCAAAGCCCGTAGTCGATTTCGAAGACCGCGGGTTTGCGGAGCGGTTTCCCGGCCGTGTCTTTCGCCATCTCGACATGGATGCACTTTGTGGGGCATTCGCGTTCGCAGATGCCGCAGGCCGTGCAGCGCGGCGAATCGGGGGCCGCGTCGTAAACGAGGAAAGGGAAGTTCCGCGAATTTTCGGAGATTCTGCAGAGCTCTTCCGGATACTGGATCGTGAAGATGCCGCCCTGGTCCGCTTTTTTGAAGTAGGAGTCGATGAAGTTCTTCATCGTGACCCACATCCCCTGGAGGATGCCGGTCCCGAAGACGGGGTTCTTTTCCTTGGCGATCTGCGGGCGGGTCATCGGTCCGTCTCCCCGAGCACGATATCGATGCTCCCGAGAATGACGATTGCGTCGGCGATCTTCTGACCGACGCACATCTCCTCAAGCACCGTAAGATTGATGAGGGAAGGGGCGCGCACGTGATAGCGCCACGGCTGCGGTGTCCCGTCACTCACGAGGTAATAGCCGAGCTCGCCCTTGGGAGACTCGATTCGGCCGTACGCTTCTCCGGCGGCGGGTTTGAAGAGCCGCGGATTCCTGAGGAGCGGAAGCGTCTTGGCGTTCAGGAACTCTCCCCGGGGAATCCCGGCAATCGCCTGTTCGACGATTTTCACGCTTTCGCGCATTTCGAGAATGCGGACATAGTAACGGTCATAGACGTCGCCTTTTTGTCCGAGCGGGACCTTGAAGTCGAAGCGGTCATAGATCGAATAGCGGTCGGTCTTGCGAATATCGTAGTTGATGCCCGAAGCGCGGAGCATCGGGCCCGTGATGCCGGCGTTCACGGCGAGGTCCTTCGGGAGCCCGCCCACGTTCTGGCAACGCATGCAGAGAATCTCGTTCTTCGAGAGAAGCGCTTCGAACTCGTCGAGGAACGCGGGAAGACGGGAAACGACTTTCCTGATCTCCCCGAGCTGATTTTCCGTCAGGTCGTTTTTGACGCCGCCGAAGCGGAAGTAATTGCACATCATGCGCGAGCCCGAAACGTCCTCGAAGATGTCGAGGATCCGTTCGCGCTCGCGGACCGCATACAGGCAGGGGGTGAAGAACGCGCCGAGATCGTTCAGGAGAAAGCCGACGAGCAGGAGGTGGTTCACGATCCTCGCGAGCTCGGCCATGATGACGCGGATATACTCCGCGCGTTCCGGTACCGTGATGCCGGCGAGTTTTTCGGCCGCGAGGGCGTACCCGAAATTGTTCTGCATGGAGTTGAGATAATCCAGACGGTCCGTGTAGGCGAAAACGCCCGGATACGTCAGGTTCTCGGCGATCTGTTCATGGTTCCGGTGAAGGTAGCCGATCACGAGCTTGAGGCCGCGGATCGTTTCGCCGTCGAGGACCGCGCGCATGCGGAAGACGCCATGCGTGGACGGATGCTGGGGGCCGAAGTTGATCTCCAGTGTCTGCGGTTCGTTCAGGATCGTTTCGCTCATGATCTTAGTTCCGGGGCTGTGCCGGTTTTTCGGACAGCGCGCGCTTGCCGGCGGCGGCCAGTTCCCGCGCCTGGGTTTTGAACTTTTCGGGGACGTTCACCCCGTGTTTTTCGAGCCACTCGATGTCCGCGATTTCGAGGACGTCGGTATCCTCCTGGCGGTAATCCTTGCGCAGGGGATAGCCTTCAAAACCTTCCCAGAGGAAGAGACGGCGGAGGTCGGGATGGCCCTCATAGACGATGCCGAATGTGTCGTAGGCTTCGCGCTCCTGAAGGTCCGCGCTCCGGTAGACCGGAACGAGTGACGGGACCCTGGGGGCTTCGCGTTTGACACGGACACGGAGAACGATCGGCCCGGTTTTCTTTTCCATCGAATAAAGATGATAGACCGATTCGAGATAATCGAGATAATCGGCCGCCGTGATCGAGGAAAGATAATCCAGCCGGAAGGCCGGGGCTTCCTTGAGGAAAAATGCGGCGCGGACAAGATCCTCGGGGTTTTCCAGGAGGATTGAATTTCCGATCGTGCGGAGTTTTACGTCCGGCAATCCTGTTTCCAGCTGTGTTTTGACTTCGCTGATCTGAGTATCCATTGGAATCTATGCCGCCGGAGGAGGCGGTACCGCGACCGGCTCCAGTCTCGGGGCTTTCTGTTTTTTTCCGGTCAGGACCGTCTGCCCGTAACGGGTTTTTCGCGCGTCCTGCTCCCGCGGTTGCCAGATTTCGGGATTGAATTTCGGAATAAGACCGTTCGGGCCAAGTTCGGGAACCGGGAACTCGCGCTTGAGCCCCTTCTGGTACCATTCGGCTTTCGTGAACGTCTGGGAATCGATCTTTTTCTGAAGTTCCATGAGTCCGTAGAGGAGCGCTTCGGGACGGGGAGGGCATCCCGGGACATACACATCGACCGGGATAAAGCGGTCGATGCCGCGCAGAACGTTATAGCCGTCGATGAACGGGCCTCCCGAGATGGCGCAGGCGCCCATCGCGAGCACGTATTTCGGCTCGGCCATCTGATTGTAGAGACGAACGACATTCGGCGTCATTTTCTTGGTGACGGTTCCCGCGACGATCATAAGGTCGGCCTGACGCGGCGAGGCGCGGAACAGCTCGGCTCCGAAACGGGCGATGTCGTAGCGGGCCGCCGCGGCCGCGATCATCTCGATCGCGCAGCAGGCGAGGCCAAACTGCATCGGCCACACCGAGGAACGGCGTCCCCAGTTATAGATGAAATCGAGGCTCGTGATGAAGATGTTCTGCTTTGCCATCTCGTCGCGCAGCTCCGGGTCGATCCGGGACTTGTTCTCAATATGGTTCATGGACAAAGGGATCCGGTTATTCCCATTCGAGGAACCTCTTCTTCCAGGCGTATATGAGTCCGAAAGCGAGGATCGCAATGAAAAGGGTCATTTCTACAAAGGCAAAAAGGCCGAGTTTCTTGAAAGCGACGGCCCAGGGATAAATAAAGATAACTTCTATATCAAAGAGAACGAAAATGAGTGCGAAAATATAATATTGAACGCGGTACTGAATCCAAGGGTCCCCCTTGGACTCAAGACCGCACTCGTAGGTCGCAGACTTGGAAGCGGACGGTTTTTTGGGTGCTAGGAACCACGCCAGGATGAGGGGGATCATGGCGAAAACGACCGCAAAGACAAAGAAAACGCCCACGAAAAGGTATTGGTAGAAATAGGAGCTGCAGGACATATGAAATGTTTATTATAGGAAGAAAACCCTCCAAGTCAATTCCGATAAAATGCTGGATCAGGAGGTATAAAGATATTCCTTTAAACTCGCGGGAACGCTAAAATACCCCTGATTTTGAACTCATCAACCAGCAAAGGGGCGTCCGGTGAAAACGAAGGATCTTGTCCTTTTTTTGATGGCGGCCGGCATTTACTGCCTCGGGCTCGTGCAAACCATCGACCCCGATCTCTGGTGGCACCTGAAGACGGGAGAACGGATCCTTGGACACGGAGTCCCCAAGGTCGATCCTTTCTCCTACTCCATGTCGGGCAATCTCTGGGTCGCCCACGAATGGCTCTCGGAGGTCATCCTCTTCCTTATCTTCAAGGCCGGGGGACTGCCGGCCCTTATGATCTCCTTCGCGGTCTTTGGCGTGATTATTTTCGGTTTTGTTTACCGGACCTGCTCCGGCCGTCCTTACATGGCGGCCGTTCTCACGTTCCTGGCCTTCGCGGCCTCCCGTTATCTCTGGGGCGCCCGTCCGCAGGTCTTCAACATCGCGATGCTCGCGGTCTTCCTCTGGCTGATCCAGTCGATCCGCCTGAAACTGCTTGACCGGAAATGGCTCTATGCTCTGATCCCGCTCACGACACTCTGGACTAACTTGCACAGCGGCTACCTGATGGGGATCGTCGTCATGCTAACCGTCTGGCTGGGGGACCTCATCCAGGTGTTTGTTCTGAGATTTGAAGAGGGGGCGCTGGACAAGCGGGCCCTTTTGCATTTCACGGCGGTCATCCCGGTGAGCGTGCTGGCGGCTATCGTGAACCCCGCGGGCCGGGCGATCCTGGGTTATCCGTTCGAGACTTTGACGAGCAAGGTGATGCAGGCGAATATCCTGGAATGGCAGACGCCGACGTTCCACCACTGGAACTACTGGCCGTTCCTCGTCATTATGATCCTCGGCGTCTTCGCGTTCATGATCGCGCCGCCTCGGAAGAACGTCTCGAACTTCCTTCTCTACGCGGGCGCCATGGCGACGGGGCTTTTCGCGCGCCGGCATATTCCGTTTTTCGCGATTGTTTCCATCCCCGTGGTCAGCGGGGCCCTCACGGCCGCTTTTGCCCCCGCGCCCGGGATGAGTGTTTTTTCTCTAGACCGGTTCAAGGTGTTCCGTTTTGTGATCAATCCCGTGCTGGCCCTCCTCATCGCGGCCGGGGTTCTCTGCTGGACCGATCTGCGTCTGAAAAAGAACGCAGCGGTCATTTCCAGGAATTATCCGGTGCAGGCCGTGAGCTTCATCCGGGATCGGGGGCTTATGGGAAAACGTGTTTTTAATGAATACGTCTGGGGCGGTTTCCTCATCTGGAACGATATTCCCGTGTTCATTGACGGGCGTGCGGACCTCTACGGCGACAAGTTCTTCCGGAATTATCTCGCGACCCGTGACGTGCGGAAAAACCTCCGGGAAGTCGAGGCTGTTTTTGACAGGTTCCGGGTCGATTATCTCCTGTTGCGTCCCGACAGCGCGCTCGCGGCCATCTGCCGCGTGCACCGGAAGTGGCAGGAAGTTTATCGCGACAAGGTTAGCTGTGTTTGTGTCCGCCGCGTCCCGACCACTCCTCCGGATGCCAGGCTCAAACAATGACGAACGGCATCCCGGTCCGGCCCGGCGAAAACGCCGTGGGCGTCACGGACCGAAAAGAAAAAATCCTCCGGGAGGTCCCGGCAGGGATGAGAAAAACGGGCTTGGATATTCTCGGGGTCGGATGCGGGGCGGGAATCTTTGGACGGCGGCTGGCAGGTGAACCCGGGATCCGGAAAGTGGTGGCGCTGGACCCCATGACGGAATCAGCCGGGCCCGCCGATGAGCGTTCCGGGGCCGCAATCGAGATTCTCCGGTGGAAGGAAAAGAGGTTTCCTTTCGCCGATGAGACCTTTGACGTTTCACTTTCGACATCGGCCCTGCCGCGCATTCCTGTCCCGTCGCGTTTTGCTTTTGTCTCGGAAATAAAACGTGTGACGAAGCGCGGCGGCAAGATCGTGTTTCTCGAGCCCAATCCCTGGAATCCTCTGACGCGGTTCCTCTATCCGGACACCGCCACCGTCGCCGATCCGAGTGCCAGCAGCGTGCCATCGATGCTGCGGTTGTCGAACCAGACCATGGCGCGGGTCAGGTACTGACCGGGGCGCATGAACACGGCCTCGTTGAACGCGTCTCCGTAGAGGTCGTGCCGAGCAGCCACCGTCAACGGCGAGACCGACGTCGGTGCCGTCAGCGGCACGTCGCGGCGGTACTGCTGGTAGGCC